>NZ_AMPR02000084.1:0-10155 GCF_000307735.3 Cupriavidus sp. HPC(L)
CGAGCAAGGGCGGCGTGCGCGCCAGCCCGGCGGCGTGTCGATCGACCTGTGCGCGATCGCCAAGGGCTATGCCGTCGACGCGGTATCGGCATGGCTGTCGGCGCGCGGCGTGTCGCATCATCTGGTCGAGATCGGCGGCGAGCTGCGCGGTGAGGGCGTCAAGCCGGATGGCATGCCGTGGTGGGTCGAACTCGAAAGTCCGCCTGCCGCGGACGATTTTCGTGCTGCCGATGCGGCCGAGCAGACCGTGGTGGCGCTGCATGGCCTGTCGGCCGCGACCTCCGGCGATTACCGGCGCTATTTCGACAGCGGCGGCCGCCGCTACGCGCACACGCTCGATCCCCGTACCGGCTATCCGGTCAGCCACGCGCTCGCGTCGGTGACCGTGCTGCATCGGCAATGCTTGATGGCCGACGCGCTGTCGACCGCGCTGACGGTGCTCGGTCCCGAGGCCGGCATGGCGTTCGCCATGCAGCGCGGCATCGCGGCGCGGATGCTGCTGCGCACGCCGCGCGGCTTTACCGAACGCATGTCGCCGGCGTTCGCGGCGATGCTCGCATGAACGCGCCACGACGATTCGGCCTTCCTTCGCTGGCGAGCGCGCTCAGCGGCATCGCGGGCGCATCCGGCCTGGCGCTGTCGCTTGCCGGCGCGGGCAAATGGCCGACCGCGGGCGGTGTCGCGCTGGCCTACGCGGGTTTCTGCGGCGCGATTCTGGCGCTGCATCGCCATCGGCACCAGCGCAGCGCCGCTTTCGCGTCAACCGCGGACGATGCGACGCTGATCGCCTATGCCAGCCAGACCGGGTTTGCCGAACAACTGGCGATGCAGACCGCGCAGGCGCTGCAACGCGCCGGCTTGCCGGTGCGCGTCGCCTCGTTTGCCGATCTCGATCTGTCTGCGCTGACGCGCTGCCGGCAGGCGCTGTTCGTGGCCAGCACCACGGGCGAGGGCGATGCGCCCGACAGCGCCGCAGGTTTCACGCGCAAGCTGGCCGCCGCGAGCGGCGACGGCCTGAGCCGCCTGCGCTACGGCATCCTCGCGCTGGGCGACAGCAGCTACGCGAATTTCTGCGCCTACGGCCATGCATTGGCCGCGGCGCTGCAACGGGCGCAGGCGCGGCCGCTGTTCGATCTGGTCGAGGTCGACAACGGCGACACCGGCGCGCTGCGCCATTGGCAGAACCACTTGTCGGCGCTGGCCGGCGGCGCCGAAATCGCCGACTGGGAGGCGCCGCGCTATGGCCGCTGGCGGCTGGTGGAACGCCGGCTGATGAACCCGGGCAGCGCCGGCGCGCCGGCCTTTCATCTGGCGCTCGAGCCCGAAGCGCCGGCCGCGCTGGAATGGCAGGCCGGCGATATCGCCGAGATCGGCCCGCGCCTGCCGCCCGAGCAGGTCGCGCAACTGCTGCGTGACCTGTCCCTCGACGGAACCGAAGCGGTGCGTTGCGATGGCGAGGCGATGCCGCTGGCGCAAGCGCTGGCCACGCGCATGCCGTTGCCCGCGCCGCATGCCGAAGCCATGCGCGGCTTGTCCCCGCAGGCCCTGGTCGACGCGCTGCCGCCGCTGCCGCACCGCGAGTATTCGATCGCCTCGCTGCCCGCCGATGGCCGTCTCGAACTGCTGGTGCGCCAGACACGCCACGACGATGGCCGGCTTGGTCTCGCTTCGGGCTGGCTGACCGAGCACGCGCCGCCTGGCGCCGCCATCGCGCTGCGCGTGCGCACCAACCGTGCCTTCCACGCACCGGCCGACGATCGGCCGCTGCTGCTGATCGGCAACGGCACCGGCATGGCCGGTCTGCGTGCCTTGCTGAAGGCGCGCGCCGCCGCCGGTCATGCGCGCAACTGGCTGCTGTTCGGCGAACGCAGCGCGGCGCACGACGCCTTCTATCGGGAAGAACTGCAGGCATGGCAGGCCGACGGTACGCTGGCGCGCCTGGACCAGACCTGGTCGCGCGACGGCGCTGCGCTGCGCTACGTGCAGGACGCCGTGCGCGCCGCCGCGCCGCAGATCCGCGAATGGGTCGCGGCCGGTGCCGCGATCTACGTCTGCGGCAGCCTGCAAGGCATGGCCGCCGGCGTCAACGACGCGCTGGCCGAGGCGCTGGGGGCGCGGACGCTGGCGACGCTGGCAGAGACCGGCCGCTATCGGCGCGACGTCTACTGAGCGGGGCCCCTGGGCGCTCGCTTGACGTCTGTCGTCCCCGCGAAGGAGGGGACCCAGTGGCTTCGAACGTCGCTGGGTTCCCGCTTTCGCGGGAACGACGAAATGGCGTTCGAACGATTGCTCATTCCATGCCGGGAAACCGCATGTCCTCGTAGCTGACGAAGCGCGTCTTGCGCGTCCACCGGTAGCCGAGCCAGATCGCCAGGAAGATCGGAATGCCGATATAGGTCGCGGCCACCGACCACCAGTCGATATTGCCGTCGAGGAAGGCCTGGTAGTTCTGTCCCAGCGCGATCACCAGGCACAGCACGAACGCGAAGATCGGACCGTACGGGAAGAACGGCGAGCGGTACGGCAGCCGCGACAGATCCAGGCCACGCCGCATCCAGCCCTTGCGGAAGCGGTAGTGGCTGATGGCGATGCCCAGCCACGCGATGAAGCCGGTCATGCCGGACAGGCTCAGCAGCCACAGGTAGACCGCCTTGCTCTCGAACAGCGAGGTCAGGAAGCACAGCGCGCCGACCGCGGTGGTGGCCAGCAGCGCGGGCATCGGCACGCCGTGGCGCGTCAGCCGGGCAAAGACGCGCGGCGCGCGGCCCTCGGTCGCCAGGTTGTAGAGCATTCGCGTCGAGGCATACATCCCCGAATTGCCGGCCGACAGCACCGCCGTCAGGATCACCGCGTTCATCAGGCCGGCGGCGAAGGCCAGCCCGGCATTGCGGAACACCAGCGTGAACGGGCTGACGCCGATGGTTTGCACATCGCTCTTGAGCAGGCTCGGATCGGTATAGGGGATCAGCACGCCGATCACCGCGATGGCCAACACATAGAACAGCAGGATGCGCCAGAACACCTGCCGCACCGCGCGCGGAATATTGCGCGCCGGGTCGGCCGATTCGCCGGCGGCGACGCCGATCAGCTCGGTGCCCTGGAACGAGAAGCCGGCGATCATCGCCACGCCGATCATCGCGGGCAGGCCGCCGACGAAGGGCGCATCGCCCAGCGTCAGGTTGGCCAGGCTGGCCGGCACGTCGCCGCGCAGGATGCCGAAGATCATCAGCGTGCCGATCGCGATGAACGCAATCACGGTCACCACCTTGACCAGCGAGCACCAGTATTCGGCCTCGCCGAAGCCGCGCACCGAGATTGCGTTGAGCCCGAACATCAGCGCGAGGAACAATCCGCTCCACAGCACGCCCGGCGTATCGGGGAACCAGTACTGCATCACCAGCTGCGCCGCTGCCAGTTCCACGGCGATCGTCACCGCCCAGTTGTACCAGTAGTTCCAGCCGAGCGCGAAGCCGAAGCCCTCGTCGACATACATGGAACCGTAGGTCGAGAACGAGCCGGCCACCGGCATGTAGGCGGCCAGTTCGCCCAGGCTGGTCATCAGGAAGTAGACCATCGCGCCGATCAGCAGATACGCGGCCAGCGCGCCGCCCGGTCCGGCCTGCGCGATGGTCGCGCCGGAGGCGACGAACAACCCGGTACCGATCGAGCCGCCGATGGCGATCATGCTCAGATGGCGGGCCCGCAGCTTGCGCTGCAGGCGCGGCGCGGCGGCGCCCGAGGCGGTGTCGCTGTCGACGCCGACGCCGGCGCCGCGCGAGTCTTGGGAAGCGGTCATGGTGAACACAGGAAGGCCAGCAATGGGGCGGCATCCTATAAGAAAACCCGCCGGCGGGATAGCCGGGCCGCCAACTCGGTAGAATCGTGGCTTCCCTGCCCGCGTGGCCTGGCGGTGCCCCGATGCGCCGCGGTCCCGACACCATGAAGCTGAACCTCGATTTCAACGACAGCATCCTGCTGCATATCGTGCTGAGCGTGCTCATCGTCCTGATGGGCGTGCTGCTGGTCAAGCTGAGCAACCGCTTCTTCGTCTCGCGTCAGTTGGCGGACCGCGACAATCTGCGCAGCTATCGCACCTGGACCGTGGCCTCGCGCAATCTGATCGGCGCGGTGGCCTTCCTGCTGCTGCTCGGCATCTGGGTCTCCGAACTGAAGAGCGTCGCGATCTCGCTGGCCGCCTTTGCCGCCGCGCTGATGATCTCCGGCAAGGAGTTGGTGATGTGCTTCCTCGGCGCGTTCATGCGGATGATCGCGCGCCCGTTCCAGCTCGGCGATCTGGTCGAGATCGGCCAGTACGCCGGTGAGGTCATCGACATGGACGCGCTGACGACCACGCTGGTCGAGGTCGCGCCGACGCGGCAGTTCACCGGCTTCACGGTGCAGGTGCCCAACAGCCTGCTGCTGACCGTCGCGGTGCGCAACCACTCGCAGGCGGGCAAATACACGCTGGACACGGTGCGCATTCCGCTGGCGGCGCAGTGCGACCCGGACCGCATCGAGGCGGAGCTGCTCGACATCGCGCAGCAGGCCTGCGAGCCGTTTCTCGAGGCCGCGGGCCAGAGCCTGCGCCGCTATGGCGATACGCGTTTCCTGGACCTGTCGCAGTTCGCGCCGCGCGTGATGTTCGAACCGGTCGGCACCGACCGGCTCGATGCGATCGTGCGTTTCCCCGCGCCGGTGGGCGGGCGGCTGCCGGTGGCGCAGCAGATCATCCGGCGCTTCTATCGGCAGCGCATCAACGACAGCAAGGAGACCGGCGGCGATGCCGCCGCCGAGGCCGCAGCCGACAACGAAAGGCGGGATGCCGAACAGCGCGAGGCCGCCGAGGACCGGGCGCGGATGGCGCGCACCGCCCGCCCCGGCGCACCCGGCAGCCCCGGCAACCCGGACACCAGCGGGCCGCCGGCTTCGTCGCCGGCGTTCTGATCGTCGGCGAAAGCCGCTGGGTCCTCGCCTTCGCGCGTAAGACGAGCCGTCGGAACCGGCCCACCGCCGCGGCCGGTGACCGCACAGTGCTGCCGTTTCCCTGGCGCAGTGCGCCATGACCGCTGCGACGCTTGCCCTTACACTAGGGCGATCCGATGACGGCCCGCACCGCATTCAAGCGGTTTCCGCGCGCCTCTCGCCTATCCGTTCCGACCCGTATGAATCCATCGAATCCCACCCCGGACGCCGCTGCCGGCGCCTCATCTGCTGCGCCGGCGGCGCGCCCGCGCGCGCCGTCGCTGCGCCATGCGGCCAGCGTGCTGGTGCTGCGCGACGGCGCCGCCGGCATGGAAGTGCTGCTGGTGCGCCGGCCCGAACGCCAGGACGATCGCAGCAGTGGCGCCTATGTGTTTCCCGGCGGCACGCTCGATCCGCAGGACAACCAGCTGCATGGCCTGTGCGAGGGACTCGATGACGCCGCCGCCAGCGCGCGGCTGCGTTTGCCCGCGGGCGGGCTCGACTTCTACCTGTGCGCGGTGCGCGAATGCTGCGAGGAGGCGGGCCTGCTGTTCGCCTACCAGCGCGACGGCGAGATGGTGGCGCTCGAACGCTTCGACGACGCGCAACTGGCCTGGCTGCGCGAGGCGGTGCGCTACGGCGGCCCCGGCATCGCCGAGGTCTGCCGCCGCTTCGAGCTGCGGCTGGCGATGGACAAGATGGCCTATATCAGCCACTGGCTGACGCCGCCGGGCCTGCCCAAGCGTTTCGACACGCGCTTCTTCGTCGCGGTGCTGCCGCCTGGCCAGAGCGCGATGCACGACGGCGTCGAGGCGGTCGACCATCGCTGGGTGCGTCCGTCGGAAGCGATCGCGCCGGACAGCGGCATGACGCTGGTCAACGTGACGCGGCGCATGCTGGCGTCGATCGCGCATTTCCCGACCGCGCAGGCCTGCTTCGACTACGCGCAAGGGCTGCGCGAGATCGCGCTGATCATGCCGAGACTGGCCAATGGCCCCAAGGGCGTGCGCCCGGTGCAGCCCGACGAGCCTCCCTATGCCGAGATCGCGCGGATCGATCCCGACGGTGCCGGCCATGGGCGCTACGCCCTCGAACCGGGTGTGCCGGTGCGGCTGTCCGACCGCGTCTGGCGCGTGACCGCCGACAACGGCAACGCGATGACGGGCCCCGGCACCAATACCTATCTGGTCGGCGGCGGCAGGCGCAACGAATGGGCGGTGATCGATCCGGGCCCCGACGACGAGGCGCATCAGCGCGCGGTGCTGGCCGCCGCGCCGGGCCCGATCCGCTGGATCCTCGCCACGCACACGCATATCGACCATTCGCCGGGCGCGGTGCGGCTGCGCGAAGCGACCGGCGCCCAGGTGCTGGGACGCGTGGCAAACCGGCCCGAGCGGCAGGACCCGAGCTTCGCGCCGGACCGCGTGCTCGAACACGGCGAGCGCATCGTGCTGGGGGACATCGACGTACCGGGCGACGCCATCACGCTGCGCGTGCTGCATACCCCGGGCCATGCGTCGAACCACCTGTGCTTCCTGCTCGAACAAGAGAAACTGCTGTTCACCGGCGACCACGTGATGCAGGGCTCGACCGTGGTGATCGGCCCGCCCGATGGCGACATGCGCGCCTATCTGGCCTCGCTGGCCGCACTGCTGGACGAAGATCTCGAATGGCTCGCGCCGGGCCATGGCTTCCTGATGCCGCGCCCGCGCGAGGCGATCCGCCTGCTGATGCGCCATCGCCAGCATCGCGAGGCCAAGGTCGTCAATGCGCTGCGCGAGCTGGGACCGGCGCCGATCGAAACGCTGCTGCCGCGCGTCTACGACGACGTGCCGCCACGCATGCTCCCGGTCGCGCAGCGCTCGCTGCTGGCGCATCTGCTGAAGCTGCAGGCCGACGGACAGGCGCAGGAAGCGCAGGGCGACTGGCGCATGCTGCAGTAAGCCGCTCTCCAGCCCGGCCGATGCGCCGGCGCGCGCAACATCGCAGTGGATTTCCCGATAGCCCAACAAGCGGAACAAGGAGACACCATGAAAGCTGCCGTGCTGCATCAGCCCAGGACCCCGCTGGTCATCGAAGACCTCGCCATCGACAAGCCCGGCCCGCGCGAGGTGCTGGTGCGGACCGCGGCGGTCGGCGTCTGCCATTCGGACCTGCATTTTCTCGACGGCGCCTATCCGTTTCCGATGCCGGTGGTGCTGGGGCATGAAGCGGCAGGCGTGGTCGAGCAGGTCGGCGCCGAGGTACGCACGGTCAAGCCCGGCGATCATGTGATCACCTGCCTGTCGGCCTATTGCGGCCACTGCGAGCACTGCCTGAGCGGCCATCTGTCGCTGTGCGTCGCGCCGGATACGCGCCGCCGCGAAGACGAAGCGCCGCGGCTGCGCGCCAGCGGCGCGGCGATGAACCAGTTCCTGAACCTGTCGGCCTTCGCCGAGCAGATGCTGATCCACGAGCATGCGCTGGTCGCGATCCGGCGCGACATGCCGCTGGACCGCGCCGCGCTGATCGGCTGCGCGGTGACCACCGGCTTCGGCGCGGTCACGCATACGGCCGGCGTGCGGCCCGGCGAAACCGTTGCGGTGATCGGTTGTGGCGGCATTGGCCTGGCCACGATCAACGCCGCCGCGCTGGCGGGCGCGGGCCGCATCATCGCGATCGACCGCCTGCCTGGCAAGCTCGAACTCGCGCGGCGCTTCGGCGCCACCGATGTGGTCGATGCCAGCGCGGCCGATCCGGTCGACGCGGTGCGCACGCTGACCGGCGGCGGCGTGCATCACGCGTTCGAAGCGATCGGGCTGAAGGCCACGGCCGAGCAGGCCTTTGCGATGCTGCGCCGGGGCGGCGCGGCCACCGTGATCGGCATGCTGCCGCCGGGCGTCAAGATCGAGCTCAAGGGCACCGATTTTCTTGCCGAGAAACGCATCCAGGGCTCGATGATGGGCTCGAACCGCTTCCCGATCGACATGCCGCGGCTGGTGGACTTCTATCTGTCCGGCCGGCTCGAGCTCGATGCGCTGATCGCGCAGCGGCTGCCGCTCGAGCGCATCAACGAGGCCTTCGACGAGCTGCGGCGCGGTGAGCTCGCCCGTTCGGTGATCCTGTTCGAGCAGTAGCCCGGGGCCGGCGGACCGCACGCAAGCCGCGGCCTCAGCGCGGCCATGCGCGCTGTGGGAAAATCCCGCCCGCGCGCCGCATCCGTCAGGCGCCGGCGAACGAGACGATGAAGACGATCGAATGGAAGGATTGGGAAATCTTCTGCCGCGTGGTCGAGGCAGGCACCTTCACGCATGGGGCCGAACTGGCCGAGGTGCCGAAGTCGTCCGCGAGCGCGGCGATCGCCCGGCTTGAAGCGGAGCTTGGCGGGCGGCTGTTCGAGCGCAACACGCGGCGCGTGCGCGTGACCGAGCAGGGCCAGCGCCTGTACGAACGCGTGGCGCCGCACTTCGCGGCGTTGCGCGAGATCAGCGCCGAGGCGGCCTCGGCCAGCGAACAGGTCAGCGGCACGCTGCGGATCGCCACGCCCTACGAGGTCGGCTCGCAGCATCTGGCGCCGAGCCTGTCGCGCTTGCTGACCCTGCATCCGAACCTGAAGGTGCAGATCGACGTCACCTGGGACCAGCCGGACCTGCTCAAGCACGGCTACGATCTCGCCTTCGTGATGACCAATACCACGCTGCACGACAGCTCGTTTGCCAGCAAGCGCGTGGTGCTGGTCGAGCGCGCGTTCTATGCCGCGCCATCGCTGATCCAGGCGCGCGGTCTGCCGCGCTCGCCAGGCGATCTGAACGGCTGGCCCGTGATCGGCAATGCCGACGATCGGCGCTGGGAATTCGTGCAGGACGGCGCCGAGGAGGCCGTGCTGCCGGTCGATCCGCGCATTCGCACGCATAACGCCGAGATCCGGCTGAAGGCGGCGACCGATGGGCTCGGTGTCGCACGCCTGTCGCCGAAGTTCGTCGAGGAACATGTGCGCCAGGGGCAGCTGGTGCGCGTGCTGCCCGCCTATGCCTCGTCGCCGCTGAAGGTCTACGTGCTGATGCCCGCGCGCAAGCTGATGCCGGCCGCGGTACGGGCGCTGCTGGACGTGATGGAGCACACGGTCGGGGCCGCGGCGCCGGCGCGGGGGGCGCGGCGCGCGGGAAAGGTGGAAGGCAAGGCCGACGTCAAGGCCGACTCCAAGGCTTGAAGCCGCGGCCGCGGCCCGCTCAGAAGGGCTGGTCGCCGGTCCGCATTTCGACGCCCAGCGTTTCGCCGATCGCCAGGATCTCGTCATCGTCCTCGGCGCGCGCGATCCAGCCCGCGTAGACGCCGGAACCGATCTCCCAGTGCCATAGCGTGATGCCGGCCGCGCGCAACTGCTCGTGGGCCTGCTCCATCAGTTCGGGCACGCTGGTGCTGCCGAGGAAGTCCTCGTCCTCGGGATCGTCGACACCCCAATCCAGCACCAGCGCCACACGTGCCGCCAGCTGGTTGAGGCAGTCGATAAAGGTCGCGGTGTCATGCTGTTCGACCTGGAAGCCCGCTTCCCAGTCGATCACGTCTTGCACCACCGACAGCAGTTCGGTGCCATCCACCGTATCGTCGGCTTCCTCCAGCGCCTCGTCGAGCAGCGCCAGCTGCTTCTCGACCATCGCGCCATCGTCAAAGTTGATCATGCCGAGCAGCCGTTCGACTGCCTGGCGCGACTCGTCGTCGATGACTCCATTCACGCCCAGTCCTCCCGCTTCCGAATGCCGCGCCAGTGTGCCGGCCTGGTCCGCCAACCTGGTTCCCGAACCTAGTCCGCCAACTGGCCGATTTCCCGCCGCCCACGCGGCGTCACGCGCAGCGCGCGCGACGAGGGCGTGCGCTCGATCCAGCGCCGCTGCAGCATCGCGTCGAGCAACGCCGCGCCCAGTGCGCCGCCCAGATGCGGCTTGCGTTCGCTCCAGTCGGGACAGGTGCAGGCGAACTGCCGGCGCTTGCGGCGGGCGCCGTCCAGATCCACGCCGAGTTGCACCATGCCGTGCGTGCCGTGCTCGGACAATTCCACCGCGCTGTCCCGCACCAGGATCCAGCCCGAACGCGTCATCCGCGCAAACAGATCGACCGCCAGCTCGCCGGCCAGATGGTCGTAGCACGTGCGCGCGTGGCGCAGCGTCGCGGGCGCGGTGCGCGACGGCGGCACCGTTCGCAGGCGCGGCGGGCGGC
>NZ_AMPR02000083.1:0-10268 GCF_000307735.3 Cupriavidus sp. HPC(L)
CAGATCGTCGGGCGCGCCGCTCATGCCGCCATCCCGCCGTGGCGCAGCAGCGCATCGATCTGCGGCGGCCGGCCGCGGAACGCCGTGAACGACTCCATCGCCGGACGGCTGCCGCCCACCGACAGGATCTCGCGGTGATAACGCGCGCCGGTCTCGCTATCGAGCACGCTGCCGGTCAGCTGCGCGGCTTCCTCGAAGGCGGCGTAGACATCGGCGGACAGCACCTCGGCCCACTTGTAGCTGTAGTACCCCGCCGCATAGCCGCCGGCGAAGATATGGCTGAAAGTATTGGGCCAGCGCGACAGCGGGTACTGCGGCACCACGTGGATGCGGTCGTTGATCTCGCGCGACAGCTCGAGTACCGACTTGTCGCCGTCCGGATCGAAGTCCGTGTGCAGATGCATGTCGAACGCCGAGAACACGATCTGGCGCAGCGTCATCATGCCGTTCTGGAAATTCTTTGCCGCCAGCATGCGCTCGAACAGCGCGCGCGGCAGCGGCTCGCCGGTATCGACGTGGCGCGTCATGTCGGCCAGCACCTCGTATTCCCAGCAGAAGTTCTCCATGAACTGCGAGGGCAGCTCGACCGCATCCCATTCGACGCCGTTGATGCCGGACACGCCCAGCTCGCCGACCTGGGTCAGCATATGGTGCAGGCCGTGGCCGAACTCATGGAACAGCGTGATGACCTCGTCATGCGTGAACAGCGCCGGCTTGTCGCCGACCGGCGCCGAGAAATTGCAGGTCAGGTAGGCGACCGGCGTCTGCACGGTGCCGTCGCCGCGCTCGCGGCGGCCGCGCGCGTCGTCCATCCAGGCGCCGCCGCGCTTGCCTTCGCGCGCGTACAGGTCCAGGTAGAACTGCGCGAGCAGTGCACCGTCCGGGCTGGTCACCCGATAGAAACGCACGTCTTTGTGCCAGGTCTGCGCCTCGTCTGGCGCGATGCGCACCGAGAACAGCTTCTGCACGACGCCGAACAGGCCTTCCAGCACCTTGGGCTCGGGGAAGTATTGCTTGACCTCGTGCTCCGAGAACGCATAGCGCTGCTGGCGCAGCTTCTCGGAGGCATAGGCGACGTCCCACGGCGCGAGCTCGGCCAGGCCCAGCTCCCTGGCGGCGAACTCGCGCAGCTCGGCCCAGTCGCGCTCGGCATAGGGCCGCGCCTTGGCGGCCAGTTCGTCGAGGAAGCGCAGCACCTCCGCCGGCGAATCGGCCATCTTGGGCACCAGCGACACCTCGCCGTACGAGCCGTAGCCCAGCATGCGGGCCTCTTCGCGGCGCAGCGCCAGCTGCTCGCGCATATTGGCCGTATTGTCCCAGTCGGCCTGTCCGGTGCCGTACTGCGGGCTCAGCTCGGAGGCGCGCGTGACGTTGGCCTCGTACAGCGTCTGGCGCAGCGCGCGGTCGTCGGCGTACTGCAGCACCGGGAAATACGACGGGAAATGCAGCGTGAACTTCCAGCCTTCCTTGCCGTCCTTGGCCGCCGCCTCGCGAGCAGCCTCCAGCGTGTCGGGCGGCAGGCCGGCCAGGCGCGCCGGATCCTCGATCACCAGCGAGTAGGCGTTGGTCGCGTCCAGCACGTGGTCGGAGAAGGCCTTGCCCAACTGGGCCTGCTGCTCCTGGATCTCGGCGAAACGCGGCTTCTGGTCCTCCGGCAGCTCGGCGCCGCCGAGGCGGAAGCCGCGCAGCTCGTTGTCGAGCAGCTGCCTGCGAGCCGGGCTCAGCGTCGCGTACTCGGGACTGGCGGCCAGCGCCTTGTACTTTTCGTAGAGCGCCAGATTCTGGCCCAGCGACGACCAGAACTCGGTCATGCGAGGCAGGTTCTCGGCGTGGGCCTGGCGCAGCGCGGGCGTGTCGGCGACCGAGCTCAGGTGGCCCACCACGCCCCAGGCCCGGCCCAGCGGCTCGGTGGCCTGCTCGAGCGTGTCGACGGTCTCGGCCCAGCTGGCGGGCCGGGCCGGGTCCTCGACCAGCGCGACGGCGCGTTGCGCCGCATCCAGCAGCACGTCCAGCGCCGGGCCGATATGCTCGGGGCGGATCTCGGCGAAGCGGGGCAGGTCGCTGAAATCCAGCAACGGGTTGGCGGCGTTCTTGTCGGCTTGATCCATGGCTTTCTCGTTGGCGTGGCGTTGACGTTCGCGTTGACGTTCGGATATTCCGCAACTTGGGGCATATCCGCGATTTTCCAGCGGTTTCCCCGATGGCTTGCCGGCAGCTTCCGGGCGCGCTCTGCGCTGAGTGTACCGGCGCTCGCCTCAGCCTGCCGCGCGCTCGGCCGCCTCCAGCGTATTGACCAGCAGCATCGTGATCGTCATCGGGCCGACGCCGCCCGGCACCGGCGTGATATAGCCGGCCACTTCACGCACGCCGGCGAAGTCCACGTCGCCGCACAGCTTGCCGGCGTCGTCGCGGTTCATGCCGACATCGATGACCACCGCGCCGGGTTTGACCATGTCGGCCGTGATGATGTTGCGGCGACCGACCGCGGCGACGATCACGTCCGCCTCGCGGGTGTGCGCCGCGAGATCGCGGGTCTTGCTGTTGCAGATCGTTACCGTGGCGCCGGCCTGCAGCAGCAGCATCGCCATCGGCTTGCCAACGATGTTGGAGGCGCCGACGACGACCGCGCGTGCGCCGCGCAGCGGGTACTGGATCGACTCGAGCATCTTCATGCAGCCATAGGGCGTGCAGGGGCGGAACAGCGGCGCCCCGGTCATCAGCGCGCCGGCGTTGGCGACGTGGAAGCCGTCGACATCCTTCTCCGGGGCGATCGCCTCCAGCACCTTGTGGCTGTCGATGTGTTTGGGCAGCGGCAGCTGCACCAGGATGCCGTGGATCTTCGGATCGCGATTCAGTTCGTCGATGCGGGCCAGCAGGTCGGTCTCGGACAGATCGGCCGGATAGCGGTCCAGCGACGAGAAGAAGCCGTTGTCCTCGCACGCCTTGACCTTGTTGCGGACATAGACCTGGCTGGCCGGGTCCTCGCCGACCAGGACCACGGCCAGCCCCGGCTGGTGACCGCGTTCGGTCAGGCGGGCGGCGCGCTGGGCGGCTTCGGAACGGATTTGCTTGGCAAGGGCGTTGCCGTCGATCAATTGGGCAGACATGGGCGGGGACGCAGAGCGGCTGGGAGGTGGAAATCAGGAGCGACGCCATCGGCTGGCGCATCGGGACGGGCCGGCCGGGTCGCAGGGGTGACATTATAAGGTGTCGCGCTGCGGCGGCATCCTCGCACGGCGCCACGGGGCGGTGCAAAACGAACTGGCCAGCGCCGGCGAGATGCCGGCCGCTGGCCAGTGGGGTGTCCGGGAAGAGGGGAACGCGGAAGGCGGCAGGCGTGAGCCGATCTGCCGCCGCGGATCAGCTGTTGCGCGACAGCGCCAGCCGCAGCAGGTCGGCCACCGTATTGACGTTCAGCTTTTCCATGATGTTGGCGCGATGCGCCTCGACGGTCTTGATCGAGATGCCCAGGTCGTCGGCGATCTGCTTGTTCAGCCGTCCGGCGACGATGCGCTCGAGCACCTGCTGTTCGCGCGTGGTCAGCTTGCCCAGCAGGTCCTGCGCGGCGCGCTGCTCGCGCGCGGCCGAGTGGTCGGCCCGGGCCTTCTGCAGCATGCGCTCGACCAGCGCGCGCAGCTCGGATTCGTCGAACGGTTTCTCGATGAAGTCGATCGCGCCTTTCTTCATCGTCGATACCGCCATCGGCACGTCGCCGTGGCCGGTGATGAAGACGATCGGCAGATGGATGTTCTCCGCGATCATGCGCTCCTGCAGTTCCGGGCCGCTCATGCCCGGCATCCGCACGTCCAGGATCAGGCAGGAGACCTGGTTGGCATCGTAGGCGGCCAGGAATTGCTCGGCGCTGGCGAAACTGCGAACCTGGTAGCCATTGCCCTCCAGCAGCCAGGTCAGCGAGTCGCGCATCGCTTCATCGTCGTCGACGATGAAGACGGTCTCGCCGCGGTGGGGAGTGGGGTTTGGCGCTACGGTCATGAAGTCTCCTGATGCTGCGTCTGTGCGATTCGGCTAGTGTAACTCCGGCCGCCTGCGCCGCACACCCGCCACGGCGGGGGCAGCGGGGCGGTTGCCTGGCGATCGGCCCTCAACGATCGGCCTTCACTGATCGGCAACCTCCGGCTCCAGCGGCAGCATGATTTTAAACGTACAGCCGATGCCGTCCGCATTGTTTTCGACCCACAGCCGGCCCTGGTGCGACTCGATGATCGAGCGGCAGATATTCAGGCCCATGCCCATGCCGTCGGACTTGGTGCTGAAGAACGGCTCGAACAGCCGCTCCTTGGTGGCCTCGTCCACGCCCGGGCCTTGGTCGATCACGTCGATGCAGACGGTCTGGCCGAGCTCGCCCTGGTCGATGCGGGCGTGCAGCCGCACCACGCCGGCCGCGCGCATCGCCGGCAGGCCCGACATCGCCTCGACCGCGTTCTTCAGCAGATTGACCAGCACCTGCTCGATCAGCACCGGGTCGACATAGAGCGTGACCGGCGGGGGCGGCAGCCGGGTCAGGATCGTCACGCGGCGGCGCGTCGCCTCGATATCGGCCAGGCCCACCGCGTCGGCGACGATATCGTGCAGCGCGGTCTCGCGCCGCTGCGGCTGGCTGCGTTTGACGAAGCCCCGGATGCGGCTGATGATCGTGCCGGCGCGCACGGCCTGCGCCGAGGTCTTCTCCAGGATCGGCATCAGGTCCTCGGGCGTGCTGCGGCCCGAGCGCAGCCGCGCCACCGCGCCCATGCAGTAGTTGTTGATGGCGGCCAGCGGCTGGTTCAGCTCGTGCGCCAGCGACGAGGCCATCTCGCCCATCGTGGTCAGGCGGCTGGTGAACTGCAGCCGTTCCTCGTGCTGGCGCGCCATTTCCTCGGCCGCCTTGCGCACCGTGATGTCGGTGGCGATCTGCATCTGCGCCAGGTGGCCGTCGACCCACTGGATATAGCGGCGCCGCACCTCGAACCACTTCTGCATGTCCGGCACGAAGATCTCGCGCGCGTCCGATGCATAAGGCATCAGCTCTGAGGCGGGCAGCCCGGCATAGGCGTCGACGAAATCGGTGTGGTCGCTGGTGACCTGTTCCTGTTCGACCTCGCCGCCGGCCAGCTTCAGATGGCCCTCGGGCTCCCAGCCGAACAGCTGCCGGTAATAGCGGTTGGCGAACAGCAGTTCCGGCTTGTCGGTGGCGAGCACCGACACCGCGGCGTCGAGACTCTCCAGCACGGTGGTGAAGCGGTCGTGCGCGGCGGCCAGCTCCTCGCGCGCGCGCTTCGGCTCGGTGATATCCGTCATCGAGCTCATCCAGCCGGTATGGCGGCCGCGGCTGTCGATCAGCGGCGACACGTACATGCGGGCGAAGAAGCTGGTGCCGTCGCGGCGCATCACGCGCATCTCGTAGCCGCCGGTCGGCGACTTGCCCTGCAGCGTCAGATCGATCTGGCGCTGCATCTCCTGCTGGTCGTTGGGCGGCCAGTAGGGGAAGGGCGGCACGCGGCCGACCAGATCGTGTTCCTGCCAGCCGGTCATGCGGCAGAAGGCCGGGTTCACATAGGTGATGCGTCCGTTCAGGTCCAGCGCGCGCAGGCCGATCAGCATCGAGTTTTCCATCGCGCGGCGGAACGATGTCTCGGCCAGCAGCGCGCGCTGCGCCTCGGAGCGGCGGCTGGTATGCCGCCACATGCTCCACAGGCTCCACAGCAGGAAGCACGACAGCCCGACCACCAGCCACAGCAGCATGTTGTTGGGCAGGTTCGATGCGGGCGGATAGGCATCGGCGCGCAGCGACAGCGAGTGGCCCGGCGGGTCGAGCAGCACCTCGTAGGACAGCGCGGTGGCGGGCACCGGCCGCAGCGAGGTGCTGGCGCGCAGCTGGTTGTTCTTGTCGATCAGCGAGAAGCGGTAGCGCTCGGTCAGCTCCGGCGGCAGCAGATGGGTCAGGATGCCGTTGATCGAATAGAGCGCGCCCAGCGTGCCGAGGAACTCGTTGTCGCGCACGATCGGCACCTGCATCAGCATGAAGCTGTCGCCGCGTTCGTTGACCAGCGGGCGCGAATAGACCACGCGCTGGGTCTCGCGCGCGGTATCGAAGGTGTCGAGCACCTCCGGTTCGAGCGGCTGCTCGGGCGTCTCGCGCAGCCGCGCGGCGAACTCCGACGTGGACGGCAGCGACCAGCGGGCGCGGCGCGTCGCGTCCAGCCAGTTGATGAAGACGATTTCCGGGTTCTCGCGCAGCACCTCCTGCGCGGCGGTGCGATAGGCGCGCTGGTCCAGCTGCGCGGCGGCGATGTCGCGCGCCAGCGAGGCGAGCTGATCCTGGTTGCTCAGCAGCGACAGCCGTACGCGCTGTTGCGCCCACGCGGCGTCGCGATACAGCGCGTCGCGCTGCTGCTGGCGCTCGGTCTCGTGCAACGACCATAGGATCACGCCCATCGCGCCCGAGAACAGCACGATCGCGACCAGCGGGATGAACATGAACCAGCTGGTCGCGACCAGGTTGCGCCAGCGCAGCCACCACAGGCCGCGCGGCGGACCGGTGAAGGGACGGCCGTCGGTGGCCTCGTCGGCGGAGCCGAGCCCCTCGAGCGCGTCCAGTGGCGTCAGCGCGCTCAACTGGTCGATCGCGCCGTGGCCGCCACCACTGATTCCGGCACCGCCGGCATCGCGGGAGGCATCGGCGGCGGGGGGAATCATCGGCAGGCGGAGGGCCGGCAGCAGCCGGGCGGCGAGGCGGTGGATGGACAGCATGATGGGATTGACGACTGACCGGGCAGTGTAGCTCGAATGTTGCAGTGCGTCGCTTGGGGAAAGCGCCTATGCGGCACGCGCCGCCGGCCGTTTGCCCGCAGGCCGCATCGTGGCGCGGCTGGCGGTCTCGTGGTGCGTTGCCGCAATATTTCGCATCATGAGAAACGATACCGTAATTTGAAAATTTCCCTTGTGCTGGGAAATCGCCTTCCATAGAATCGGTGCCGACCGAACGATGCGGGAGGAAGGCGGTCGGACCTTGTCCGAGTGCCGGCGACACAGGCCAGCTCATCCGCCCATCCGCGCCTCGCTCCGCACCCCCGTCAGACAGCGCCAGGCCAGCCACCCACGAAAGCGGCCGTTGCTGGCGCACGCATTCCACAGGAGACGATCCATGTCAGCCGTACCAGAGCAGATCCTCGGCGCAGCCGGCGCCAATGACGCCGACCCGCAGGAAACCCAAGAATGGCTCGAGGCCCTGCAGGGCGTGATCGGCGCGGAAGGTAGCGAGCGCGCGGCCTTCCTGATCGACAAGCAGATCGAATATGCGCGCGTGAACGGCGTCACCCAGCCGTTCCACGCCGAGACCCCGTACATCAACACGATTCCGGTCGAGCAACAGGCACGCATTCCTGGCGATCAGGACATCGAGCACCGCATCCGTTCGTACTCGCGCTGGAACGCGATGGCGATGGTGCTGCGGGCCAACAAGCACACCAACGTCGGCGGCCACATTTCGTCCTACGCGTCGGCGGCCACGCTGTACGACGTCGGCTACAACCACTTCTGGCATGCCCCGTCGGACAAGCACGGCGGCGACCTGGTCTTCGTGCAGGGCCACTCGGCGCCGGGCGTCTATTCGCGCGCCTTCCTGCTGGGCCGGCTGACCACCGAGCAGCTCGACAACTTCCGCCAGGAAGTCGATGGCAAGGGCATCTCGTCGTACCCGCACCCGTGGCTGATGCCGGACTTCTGGCAGTTCCCCACGGTGTCGATGGGCCTGGGCCCGATCATGGCGATCTACCAGGCCCGCTTCATGAAGTACCTGCAGAGCCGCGGCCTGGTCAACACGGAAGGCCGCAAGGTCTGGGCCTTCCTGGGCGACGGCGAGACCGACGAGCCGGAATCGCTGGGCGCGATCGGCATGGCCGGCCGCGAGCAGCTGGACAACCTGGTCTTCGTCATCAACTGCAACCTGCAGCGCCTGGACGGTCCGGTGCGCGGCAACGGCAAGATCATCCAGGAACTGGAGTCGGAATTCCGCGGCGCCGGCTGGAACGTGATCAAGGTGGTCTGGGGCAGCCGCTGGGATTCGCTGCTGGCGCGCGACACCAAGGGCCTGCTGATGAAGCGCATGATGGAATGCGTCGACGGCGAGTACCAGACCTTCAAGGCCAAGGACGGCGCCTATGTGCGCGAGCATTTCTTCAATACGCCCGAGCTCAAGGCGATGGTGGCCGACTGGTCCGATGACGACATCTGGCGCCTGAACCGCGGGGGCCACGATCCGCACAAGATCTACGCCGCCTACAAGGCCGCCACCGAGCACAAGGGCCAGCCGACGCTGATCCTGGCCAAGACCATCAAGGGCTACGGCATGGGCGATGCCGGCCAGGCGATGAACATCACCCACCAGCAGAAGAAGATGCCGGTCGAGGCGATCCGCCGCTTCCGCGACCAGTTCAATCTGCCGGTGCCGGACGACAAGCTGGAAGAGGTCCCGTACCTGACCTTCGAGGAAGGCTCGAAGGAACTCGAATACATGCGCGCCCGCCGCATGGAGCTCGGCGGCTATCTGCCGACGCGCCGCCAGAAGGCCGATCCGCTGCCGGTGCCCGACCTGTCGGCGTTCTCGGCGCTGCTCAAGGCCACCGGCGAGGGCCGCGAGGTCTCGACCACGATGGCCTTCGTGCGGATCTTGAACACGCTGCTCAAGGACAAGCAGATCGGCAAGCATGTGGTGCCCATCGTCCCGGACGAGTCGCGCACCTTCGGCATGGAAGGCCTGTTCCGCCAGATCGGCATCTGGAACCAGCAGGGCCAGAAGTACGTGCCGGAAGACCATGACCAGCTGATGTTCTACAAGGAATCGCAGACTGGCCAGGTGCTGCAGGAAGGCATCAACGAAGCCGGCGCGATGTGCGACTGGATCGCGGCCGCCACGTCGTACTCGACGCACGGCGTGCAGATGATCCCGTTCTACATCTACTACTCGATGTTCGGCATCCAGCGGATCGGCGATCTGTGCTGGGCCGCCGCCGACATGCGTTCGCGCGGCTTCCTGCTGGGCGGCACCTCGGGCCGAACCACGCTGAACGGCGAGGGCCTGCAGCACGAGGACGGCCACTCGCACGTGTTCCACGCGGTGATCCCGAACTGCATCTCGTACGACCCGACCTTCCAGTACGAGCTGGCGGTGATCATGCAGGACGGCCTGCGCCGCATGTACGCGGAGCAGGAGGACGTCTACTACTACCTGACGGTGATGAACGAGAACTACGAGCATCCGGAAATGCCGGCTGGCGTAGAGAAGGACATCGTCAAGGGCATGTACGCGTTCCGCAAGGGCGCCGAGAACAGCAACGCGCCGCGCGTGCAGCTGCTGGGCTCCGGCACGATCTTCCGCGAGGTGATCGCCGCCGCCGAGCTGCTGAAGAAGGACTGGGGCGTCGAGTCGGATCTGTGGAGCTGCCCGAGCTTCACCGAGCTGGCGCGCGAAGGCCAGGCCGCCGAGCGCTGGAACCTGCTGCATCCGACCGAGACGCCGCGCGAATCGCACGTGACCCAGTGCCTGAAGTCGGTGCGCGGTCCGGTGATCGCGTCGACCGACTACGTGCGCGCGTTCGCCGAGCAGATCCGCCCGTTCGTGCCGCGCCGCTACGTGGTGCTGGGCACCGACGGCTTCGGCCGCTCGGATACCCGCGAGAAGCTGCGCCACTTCTTCGAAGTGGACCGCCACTGGGTCACGCTGGCCGCCCTGAAGGCGCTCGCCGACGAGGGTGCCATCCCGCGCGACAAGGTCGCCGAGGCCATCAAGAAGTACAACCTCGACCCGAACAAGCCGAACCCGATGACGGTCTGATCCGGCTGTCACTCCCGCGAACCCCCGGGCATGGCCATGCCGTGCCCGGGTCGCCCGGGCCTTGCCTGGGCGTTGCCCAGTAAATGGCCGGGGCGCCGCGGCGTGACAAGGCACGTGCGTCAAAGTAATCTCGACGCTTCGTTGTCACGCGCGCCGTCCTGTCCAGGAGACACTGAATGAGTCAAGCGATTGAAATCAAGGTGCCGGATATCGGCGACTACGACGCCGTTCCCGTCATCGAAGTCCACGTGAAGCCGGGCGACACGATCAACGCCGAGGATGCGCTGGTCACGCTGGAATCGGACAAGGCGACGATGGACGTGCCTTCGCCGCAGGGCGGCACGGTCAAGGAAGTCAAGGTCAAGGTCGGCGACAACGTCGCCGAAGGCTCGGTGCTGGTGATGCTCGAACCCGCGGGCGCCGCCGCTCCCGCACC
>NZ_AMPR02000082.1:0-10297 GCF_000307735.3 Cupriavidus sp. HPC(L)
ATGGCGACCGCGCTGGACGCGGCCGCGCTGCTGACCTGGCGCGCGGCGTGGCTGCGCGATACGCGCGCGGGACGCACCACGCGCGAGGCCGCGATGGCGAAGATGACCGCCACCGAGAACGCGCAGATGGTGATCGATCGCGCGGTGCAGCTGTTCGGCGGGCTCGGCGTGCGCATCGGCAGCCGGGTCGAGAGCCTGTACCGGGAGATCCGCTCGCTGCGCATCTACGAGGGCGCCACCGAAGTGCAGAAGCTGATCGTCGCGCGCGAAACGCTGGCCGCGCGGCAACCGCAGTCCTGACCGCGTGCTCCAGAGAACGAGCGCCGCCCATCAAGGAGACAGCCATGGCGAGCACAGCCCATCTCGATACCTTTGCCCAGGACCGCCTGCCGCCGCGCGAGGCCTGGCCGCAGTTCCTGTTCAACGAGGACACCCGCTATCCCGAGCGGCTCAACGCCGCGGTGGAACTGGTCGATCGCCATGTGCGCGAAGGCCGCGGCGAACGCACTGCGATCCGCTATCCCGATGACGGCGGCGCGGGCGGTTTCGCCGCCGTCAGCTATGCCGAGCTGGCCGCGCTGACCAATCGCATCGCCCGCGTGCTGACCGAGGACATGGGGCTGGTGCCAGGCAACCGCATCCTGCTGCGCGGTCCCAACAACCTGATGATGGCCGCCAGCCTGCTGGCGACGCTGAAGGCCGGGCTGATTGCGGTGCCGACCATGCCGCTGTTGCGCGCGCGGGAATTGAAGCAGGTGATCGACCGGGCCGAGGTCGGC
The DNA here is from genome assembly GCF_000307735.3 of Cupriavidus sp. HPC(L). Lineage (NCBI taxonomy): Bacteria > Pseudomonadati > Pseudomonadota > Betaproteobacteria > Burkholderiales > Burkholderiaceae > Cupriavidus > Cupriavidus sp. HPC(L). The sequence continues at coordinate 780 of NZ_AMPR02000082.1, forward strand.
GCCGCGCTGTGCGATGCGCGGCTGCGCGACGAGCTGGACGCCAATATGCGCGAAGGTGGCGAGTTCCACTGTCCGTCGATGCGGCAGGTGCTGTGCTTCAACGGCAGCGGGCCGGGCTCGCTGGAGGCGGCGCTCGAGGGCAAGCCGGACGACTTCGCCGCGTGCGATACCGCCAGCGACGACATCTGCCTGATCGCCTTTACCAGCGGCACCACCGGCCAGCCCAAGGGCACCGTGCATTTCCATCGCGACGTGCTGGCGATGTGCGACCTGTTCCCGCGCCATGTGCTGCGGCCCACGGCCGACGACGTGTTCTGCGGCACGCCGCCGCTGGCCTTTACCTTCGGGCTCGGTGGGCTGCTGTGCTTCCCGCTGCGGGCCGGCGCATCGACCGTCCTCGCCGAGAAGCTGACGCCGGAGGCGCTGCTGGCATTGATCCAGGACGCGCGCGCGACCATCGTCTTCACCGCGCCGACCTTCTATCGCCAGATGGCCGCGGCGGCCGAGCGCTACGACCTGTCGAGCCTGAAGAAGAGCGTGTCGGCCGGCGAGGCGTTGCCCGACGCCACGCGCCAGAGCTGGAAGGCCGCGACCGGCATCGAGATGATCGACGGCATCGGCGGCACCGAGATGATGCATATCTTCATCTCGAGCGCTGGCGACGAGGTGCGGCCCGGCGCGATCGGCAAGGTGGTGCCCGGCTACGTCGCGCGCATCGTCGACGAGAACATGCAGACGCTGCCGCCCGGCGTGCCCGGCAAGCTGGCGGTGCAGGGCCCGACCGGCTGCCGCTATCTGGACGACCCGCGCCAGGCCAACTATGTGCGCGACGGCTGGAACCTGCCCGGCGATACCTTCGTGATGGATGCCGACGGCTACTACTTCTATCAGGCCCGCTCGGACGACATGATCGTCTCGGCCGGGTACAACATCGCCGGTCCCGAGGTCGAGGCCGCGCTGATGCAGCACGAAGCGGTGGCCGAGTGCGGCGTGGTCGGCGCGCCCGACGATGGGCGCGGCCAGGTGGTGGCCGCCTATGTGGTGCTGCGTCCAGGCTTTCACGGCGACGACGCGATGCGCGTGACGCTGCAGGAGCACGTCAAGCGGCAGATCGCGCCGTACAAGTATCCGCGCCGCATCCACTTCGTCGACGCGCTGCCGCGCACCGAGACCGGCAAGCTGCAGCGCTTCCGGCTGCGGCAGATGGCCGGGCAGAACGGGACGCCGACGTGATGACCACGCCGGCGAGCTTCCGCAACACGGTGCGGGTGCGCTTCAAGGACTGCGATGCCGCCGGCATCGTGTTCTTTCCGCGCTATTTCGAGATGCTGAACGATCTGGTCGAAGACTGGTTTCGCGAGGCGCTCGACTGGCCGTTCGAGCGGATGCACGGCGCCGACCGCGCCGGCGTGCCCACCGCGGACCTGCAATGCCGCTTCGTCGCGCCGAGCCGGATGGGCGAGGTGCTGACGCGTGAGCTGGCGGTGACGCGGCTGGGCAGTTCCAGCTGCACGCTGCGCGTGCGCTTTGTCGGCGCGCAGCACGACGGGCGGGCGGACCTGCGCGCCGAATTCACGCAGCGGCTGGTCTGCGTCGATACCGCCCGGATGGCGCCGCGACCCTTTCCCGCGCCGGTGCGCGAAGCGATGGCGCGCTTCGTCGAGGCGCCGGATGCCGCCACAGCGGGCACATCGACCCATATTTCCTCGAATTCCTGACGAGTCCAAGCTATGAACGATATCGTGGCGCCCGCCGCCAAATCTCCGACCCCCACCAACGCCAACGCCACCACCGCTGCGCAGCGGGGCCAGCCGATGGCCGTGTTGCAGCCGCCGGACTGGGCCGCGCCGCGCGGTTATGCCAATGGCATCCTGACCGAGTTCCAGGCCGGCAGCCGGCTGATCTTCGTCGGCGGCCAGATCGGCTGGAACGGCCAGTGCGAGTTCGAAAGCGACGACTTCGCCGAGCAGACCGCCCAGGCGCTGCGCAATGTGATCGCGGTGCTGCAGCAGGGCGGGGCGCGCGCCGAGCATATCGCCCGGATGACCTGGTATGTGAAGGACAAGGCCGAATACGTCGCCGCCTATCCCGCGATCGGCAAGCACTATCGCGAGATCATCGGCCGCCACTTCCCGGCGATGACCGCGGTGCAGGTCGCGGACCTGATCGAACCGCGCGCGCGGGTGGAGATCGAAGTGACGGCGGTGGTGCCGCCGACGGCATAAAGGCATGCCTGCCGGTGGTCACCCTCTCCCGCTTGCGGGAGAGGGCCGGGGAGAGGGAACAGGGCGGTCGCAGCGACCGCAACGTCTCGCAGAGGCGACGCTCGCTTTCTCCCCCGACCCCTCTCCCGCAAGCGGGAGACGGGAGCAGTCCCAGGGCAAATTGCAAGGACCTGGCATACGCAAGTCCTTGAAAACTTGAGAAATTGGCCGGCGTGAGGTAGAATCCGAAAGTTTCGCTTTCAGAACCCTTCACCCTAGCGCCAACCGCATTCCACCTTCCGCCGCCCTGACCGCTGCCCTGCGGATTCGCCCCGGAGCGCCGTGCCGATCGCCGTCGACACTGTCTGCGCACCCAAGCCGAATCCCGCGCAGCCCGGCCCGACAGCCCCGGCTCGCCGCCGGCGCGCTCGCCGTCAGATTCGGGGCACGAGGCGTCGAGAGAGGTCGGTCACGGGGTGAATCCAGCAGGAGCCTACCCGTGTTACCGTCTTTTCCGCCCGCCATCCTTGCGCTAGCAGACGGCACGGTCTTTCGTGGCTATTCCATCGGCGCCTCCGGCCATACCATCGGCGAAGTGGTGTTCAACACCGCGCTGACCGGTTACCAGGAAATCCTCACCGACCCGAGCTATTCGCGGCAGATCGTCACGCTGACGTATCCGCATATCGGCAATGTCGGCGTCAATTCCGAGGATGTCGAAGCCACCAAAGTCCATGCCGCCGGCCTGATCATCAAGGATCTGCCGCTGCTCGCCTCGAACTTCCGCAAGCAGCACACGCTGCCGCATTACCTGAAGCAGGAGAAGGTGCCCGCCATCGCCGGCATCGACACCCGCAAGCTGACCCGCATCCTGCGCGAGAAGGGCGCGCAGAACGGCTGCATCCTGGCCGGCGAGGACAACGCGCAGAAGGCCATCGACCTGGCGCGCTCGTTCCCGGGCCTGGCCGGCATGGACCTGGCCAAGGTCGTGTCGGTCAAGGAACCGTACGAGTGGAACCAGACCGAGTGGGCGCTGGAGCGCGGCTACGGCAAGCTGGAGAACCCGCGCTTTCACGTCGTCGCGTTCGACTACGGCGTCAAGTTCAACATCCTGCGGATGCTGGCCCAGCGCGGCTGCCGCATCACGGTGCTGCCGGCCCAGTCGACCGCGGCCGACGCGCTGGCCTACAAGCCGGACGGCATCTTCCTGGCCAACGGCCCGGGCGATCCCGAGCCGTGCGACTACGCGATCCGTGCCACGCAGGAATTCCTGCAGCGCGGCATTCCGACCTTCGGCATCTGCCTGGGCCACCAGATCATGGGCCTGGCCGTCGGTGCGAAGACGGTCAAGATGCCGACCGGCCACCACGGCGCCAACCATCCGGTCAAGGACCTGGACGACGGCCGCGTGGTGATCACCTCGCAGAACCACGGCTTTGCGGTCGACGCCGAGACGCTGCCGGCCAACGCGCGCGTGACGCACGTCTCGCTGTTCGACGGCACGCTGCAGGGCTTCGCGCTGAACGACAAGCCGGCGTTCTGCTTCCAGGGCCACCCGGAAGCGTCGCCCGGCCCGCACGACGTGGCCTATCTGTTCGACCGCTTCACGAAGCTGATGGAGGAGGCCCGCCAGTAAGGCGGACTTCGACATCGAGAGCGGAACGAGACGACACAGGATCGCGACCATGAACGCCCTGATGCACGCTACCTTCGGCATTACCGACTTCTGGACCTATCTGCTGGGCACGATCTTCATCGTGCTGCTGCCGGGGCCGAATTCGATGTACGTGCTGTCGGTCGCCGCGCAGCGCGGCGTGCGCGCCGGCTATCGCGGCGCCTGCGGCGTGTTCCTCGGCGACGCCATCCTGATGGTGCTGTCGGCGGCCGGCGTGGCCTCGCTGCTCAAGGCCAGCCCTGGGCTGTTCTACGTGATCAAGTACATCGGCGCCGCCTATCTGGCGTGGATTGGTTTCCAGATGCTGCGCGGCGCGCTGCGAAACTGGAGTTCCCACGGCAAGGGCGCCGAGGCTGCGGCGGGGCAGGGCGAGGCGCAGGTGCAGGTCACCGACCCGACCAACCCGTTCCGCAAGGCGCTGCTGATCAGCCTGCTGAACCCCAAGGCCATCCTGTTCTTCGTCTCGTTCTTCATCCAGTTCGTCGATCCGCAGTTCGCCTATCCGGTGCTGTCGTTCGCCGCGCTGGGGCTGGTGTGCCAGGTCTGCAGCTTCGCCTACCTGACCGCGATCATCTTCGTCGGCGCGAAGCTGGCCGAGGCCTTCCGCCGCCGGCGCAGGCTGTCGGCCGGCATGGCGAGCGGCGTGGGCGCGATGTTTATCGGCTTCGGCGCCAAGCTGGCGACGGCTACCCTGAACTGAATATTGATATCCGGCGCGGTGCGCCTGCTCCAAGCGAGCGCGGACCGGCCGACAAAGAGAGCGTGCAATGCCAAAACGCACAGACATCCAGAGCATCCTGATCATCGGCGCGGGCCCCATCATCATCGGCCAGGCCTGCGAGTTCGACTATTCCGGCGCGCAGGCGTGCAAGGCGCTGCGCGAGGAAGGGTTCAAGGTCATCCTGGTCAATTCGAACCCGGCGACCATCATGACCGACCCGAACACCGCCGATGTGACCTACATCGAGCCCATCACCTGGGAAGTGGTCGAGCGCATCATCGCCAAGGAGCGCCCCGATGCGATCCTGCCGACCATGGGTGGCCAGACCGCGCTGAACTGCGCGCTGGACCTGCACCGCCACGGCGTGCTCGACAAGTACAAGGTCGAGCTGATCGGCGCGTCGCCCGAGGCGATCGACAAGGCCGAGGACCGGCAGAAGTTCAAGGACGCGATGACCAAGATCGGTCTCGGTTCGGCCAAGTCCGGCATCGCGCATTCGATGGAAGAGGCGCTGGCCGTCCAGTCGCAGATCGCGCGCGAGACCAACACCAGCGGCTATCCGATCGTGATCCGCCCGTCGTTCACGCTGGGCGGCACCGGCGGCGGCATCGCCTACAACCGCGAGGAATTCGAGGAGATCTGCAAGCGCGGCCTGGACCTGTCGCCGACGCGCGAGCTGCTGATCGAGGAATCGCTGCTGGGCTGGAAAGAGTACGAGATGGAAGTGGTCCGCGACAAGAAGGACAACTGCATCATCGTCTGCTCGATCGAGAACCTGGACCCGATGGGCATCCATACCGGCGACTCGATCACCGTCGCGCCGGCGCAGACCCTGACCGACAAGGAATACCAGCTGCTGCGCAACGCCTCGCTGGCGGTGCTGCGCGAGATCGGCGTCGATACCGGCGGCTCCAACGTGCAGTTCTCGATCAATCCGAAGGATGGCCGGATGATCGTGATCGAAATGAACCCGCGCGTGTCGCGTTCGTCGGCGCTGGCCTCGAAGGCTACCGGCTTCCCGATCGCCAAGGTCGCCGCCAAGCTGGCGGTCGGCTACACGCTGGACGAGCTGAAGAACGAGATCACCGGCGGCCAGACCCCGGCATCGTTCGAGCCGTCGATCGACTACGTGGTCACCAAGGTGCCGCGCTTTGCCTTCGAGAAATTCCCGCAGGCCGACAGCCACCTGACCACGCAGATGAAGTCGGTGGGCGAGGTGATGGCGATGGGCCGCACCTTCCAGGAGTCGTTCCAGAAGGCGCTGCGCGGCCTGGAGGTCGGCGTCGACGGGCTGGACGAGAAGTCGACCGATCGCGACGAGATCGTCGAGGAGATCGGCGAGGCGGGCCCGGACCGCATCTGGTACGTCGGCGATGCGTTCCGCCTGGGCATGTCGCTCGAGGAGGTGTACGCCGAGACCGACATCGACCCGTGGTTCCTCGCCCAGATCGAGGACATCGTCAAGACCGAGGCGCAGGTCAAGGCCCGTACGCTGGCCAGCCTGTCGGCCGCCGAGCTGCGCTACCTGAAGCAGAAGGGCTTCTCCGACCGGCGCCTGGCCAGGCTGATGAAGACGGACGCCAAGGCCGTGCGCGAAGCGCGCCTGGCCAACAACGTGCGTCCGGTCTACAAGCGCGTCGATACCTGCGCGGCCGAGTTCGCCACCAACACCGCCTACATGTACTCGACCTACGAGGCCGAGCATGGCGAGTGCGAGGCCAACCCGACCGACAAGCGCAAGATCATGGTGCTGGGCGGCGGTCCGAACCGGATCGGCCAGGGCATCGAGTTCGACTACTGCTGCGTGCACGCGGCGCTCGCGCTGCGCGAGGATGGCTACGAGACCATCATGGTCAACTGCAACCCGGAGACCGTGTCGACCGACTACGACACCTCCGACCGCCTGTACTTCGAGCCGCTGACGCTCGAGGACGTGCTCGAGATCGTCGACAAGGAAAAGCCGGTCGGCGTGATCGTGCAGTACGGCGGCCAGACCCCGCTGAAGCTGGCCCTGGACCTGGAGGCCAACGGCGTGCCCATCATCGGCACCAGCCCCGACATGATCGATGCGGCCGAGGACCGCGAGCGCTTCCAGAAGCTGCTGCAGGAGCTGGGCCTGCGCCAGCCGCCGAACCGCACCGCACGCGCCGAGGACGAGGCGCTGAAGCTGGCCGAGGAGATCGGCTATCCGCTGGTGGTGCGCCCGTCGTACGTGCTGGGCGGCCGCGCGATGGAGATCGTCCATGAGCCGCGCGACCTCGAGCGCTACATGCGCGAGGCGGTCAAGGTGTCGAACGACTCGCCGGTGCTGCTCGACCGCTTCCTCAACGATGCGATCGAGTGCGACGTCGATGCGCTGTGCGATGGCAAGCGCGTCTTCATCGGCGGCGTGATGGAGCACATCGAGCAGGCGGGCGTCCACTCGGGCGACTCGGCGTGCTCGCTGCCGCCGTACTCGCTGTCGCAGGCGACCGTCGACGAACTGAAGCGCCAGACCGCCGCGATGGCCAAGGCGCTGAACGTGGTCGGCCTGATGAACGTCCAGTTCGCGATCCAGCAGAAGGATGGCCAGGACATCGTCTACGTGCTCGAAGTGAACCCGCGCGCCTCCCGCACGGTGCCGTACGTCTCGAAGGCCACCGGCCTGTCGCTGGCCAAGATCGCCGCGCGCTGCATGGCCGGCCAGTCGCTGGACGAGCAGGGCATCGGCGCCGAGGTGGTGCCGCCGTACTACAGCGTCAAGGAAGCGGTGTTCCCGTTCAACAAGTTCCCTGGCGTCGATCCGGTGCTCGGACCCGAGATGCGTTCGACCGGCGAGGTGATGGGCGTGGGCAAGACCTTCGGCGAGGCCCTGTTCAAGAGCCAGCTGGCGGCAGGTTCGCGCCTGCCCGAGCGCGGCACCGTGCTGCTGACCGTCAAGGACAGCGACAAGCCGCACGCGGTCAGCGTCGCCCGCATGCTGCACGACATGGGCTATCCGCTGGTGGCGACCCGCGGCACCGCGTCCGCGATCGAGGCGGCCGGCATTCCGGTGCGCGTGGTCAACAAGGTCAAGGACGGCCGCCCGCATATCGTCGACATGCTGAAGAACGGCGAACTGGCGCTGGTGTTCACCACGGTCGACGAGACCCGCACCGCGATCGCCGATTCGCGCTCGATCCGGATCTCGGCGCTGGCCAACCGGGTGCCGTACTACACGACGATCGCCGGCGCCCGCGCCGCGGTCGAGGGCCTGAAGCAGATGCAGAACCTGGAGGTCTACGACCTGCAGGGCCTGCACGGCTCGCTGGCCTGATTCCGCGGCGCTTCCCACGGCGCGGCGGCTTGCCTCCTCCCTTCGGGGAGGGGGCGGCCCCTTGGCCCTGGTTGATGTGCTTCGGCGTCTTGACCTAAACTAACGGGAATTTCGGCGGACCCCAGTTATCAGGGGCGCCCGAAAGCTGAGCAATCAGAGCCTGGTCGTACAATCCAAGAACCACCCAAAAGCCGCGGTTGAGCGGAGGTGTGCCGGCAAGACCGCTGCGTACATCGCCCGCTGCGCTGCGGCTCATTTTTTTGCCTGACGAAGACATGAGCACCATTCCGATTACCAAGCGCGGCGCAGAACTCCTGAAAGCGGAGCTGCAACGCCTGAAGGCCGTCGAACGTCCCGCGGTGATCAATGCCATCGCCGAGGCGCGTGCGCAGGGCGATCTGTCGGAAAACGCGGAATACGACGCCGCCAAGGAAAAACAGGCCTTCATCGAGGGCCGCATCCTCGAGGTCGAGGCCAAGCTGTCGGCCGCGCAGATCATCGATCCGACCCAGCTCGATACCGATGGCCGCATCGTGTTCGGCGCCACCGTCGACCTGGAAGACCTGGAATCGGGCAAGTCGGTCCGCTACCAGATCGTCGGCGAGGACGAAGCCGATCTCGACAGCGGCAAGATCTCGGTCAGCTCGCCGATTGCGCGGGCGCTGATCGGCAAGTTCGAAGGCGATGTCGCGACCGTGCTGGCCCCGGGCGGCGAGCGCGAGTACGAAGTCATCACCGTCCGCTACATCTGAGGCGGCGCGTCGTGGTGTCGCCGTCCTCCCCGCTGCCGAGCCCGGCGTCCGGCGGCCAGCCGCTGCTGCCTCACCGGCTGTTCCTGCTGCTGACCGTGATCTGGGCCGGCAGCCTCTGGACCATCGGCTATCTGGTCGCGCCCACGTTGTTCGCCGTGCTGCCGAGCCGCGAGATGGCCGGCATGCTGGCCGGGCAGCTGTTCCGCACCGAGGCCGTGCTTGGCGTGGTGATCGGCGTGCTGCAGCTGGTGCTGTGCAACGTGATGATCCGGCGCGGCGCCATGCGCTACCGGGCGCTGCGCTGGCTGGTGCTGGGCATGCTGTGCTGCGTGCTGATCGGTTACTTCGGGCTGCAGCCCTTCATGGAGAGCCTGCGGCACAAGGCGCAGGCGTTGGGGCTCGGGGTGTCGGAGTCGCCGTTCCGCGCGCGCTTCGGCATGCTGCACGGCGTCTCGAGCGCCTTCTACCTGCTGCAGAGCCTGCTGGCGCTGGTGCTGGTCTGGCGTCTCGCCGGCCGGCGGACGGTGGCGGAGGACTGAGAGGGGCCGTCCCTCGAGAGCGGTTTTCTCCCCCTCTCCCGCTTGCGGGAGAGGGGTTGGGGAGAGGGAAAAACGGCAGTCGTTATGCCGAGGTCGACGGAAATCGCCCCCTCCCAACCCTCTTCGCCTGAGGGCGAGAGGCAATACAGCGGTGTGGGTGAAGACGCGCCGCTCAGCCCAGCGACTTCTTCTTCTGGCTGGCCTGGCGGGTCCGGGCGCGCTTGACGTTGCCGCCGGCGGTCACGCGCTCGTTGCCCAGCAGGCGGACCTCGTTGCGGGTCGGGCGGCCGCCCGGCTTGGCGGCGGGCTTGCGCACCGTGACGGTGCGCGGT
>NZ_AMPR02000081.1:0-10327 GCF_000307735.3 Cupriavidus sp. HPC(L)
CAACGCTTGCGCTTGCGGCCGCTGTTGCAACCTCGGTTGCGGCATCAGGGATTTCATGCGGACACCAGTGTCGATTTGAGACGGCCCAGCAGCTTGAACAGCGCGCGCCGCTCGGTCTCGGCGAGCCCTTCGAACAGCTGCTCGACCCATTGCTCGTGCGCGCGCGCCATGCGCGTGAAGGCCGCGCGGCCGGCCGGCGTCAGCCGGATCAGATAGGCGCGCCGGTCGTTGGCGAGCGGCTCGCGCGAAACCAGCCCTTCCTGCTGCAGCTGATCGGTGATGCCGGTCACGTTGCCGCCGGTCACCATCATGCGGCGCGACAGCTCGCCCATCTTCAGGCCCTCGGGATGGCGCTCGAGCTGCGCCATCAGGTCGAAGCGAGGCAGCGTGCAGCCGAACGATTCGCGCAGCCGGCCGCGGATATCGGCCTCGACCAGGTTGGTGCAGGTCAGCAGACGCAGCCACAGGCGCAGCGCCTCGTGGCTGGCGTCATCGGCACGGGTTTCGAGATCGACTGGCGCCGCGTTGGGCGCGGCGTCGGCGGCGGAGGTCGGCATTGCAGGCGGGCATCGAAGAAAAATGGTTGACGCCTGAAGTATATGCGTTTGGCCGACCGCGAGGCTGGCTCAGGCAGCCGGCGCGGCCCGAGTGCGGCGAGGCGGTCAGTCGACCTTGGCGCCCGAGTCCTTGACCACCTTGGCCCACTTGGTGGTTTCCGCGCGGATATGCTGCGCGAACTGCTCCGGCGTATTGCCGACGGGCTCGGCGCCCTGGGCCTGCAGCTTTTCGCGCATCGCCGGCGTGCCCAGCGCCTTGGCGACTTCCTGCTGGATCCGCGACACGATCGCGGGCGGCGTGCCGGCCGGCGCCAGCAGGCCGAACCAGGAACTGGCCTCGTAGCTGGGCAGCTTCGCGGCCTGCGCGATGGTCGGCAGGTCCGGCAGCGCCGGCGACGGCCTGGCGCTCGTTACCGCGAGTGCCTTCAGCTTGCCGGCCTTGATCAGCGACATCGACGACGGCAGGTTGTCGAACATCACCTGCATGGTGCCGCCGGCCAGATCGGTGAGCGCCGGGCCGCTGCCCTTGTACGGGAAGTGGACCATGAAGGTCCGGGTCTGCGTCTTGAACAGTTCGCCGGCCAGGTGGATCGAGGTGCCGTTGCCGCTCGATGCCATGTTCAGCTTGCCGGGATTGGCGCGCGCGTACGCGATCAGGTCGTTGACGCTGTTGATCTTGTTCTGCTGCGCGAACGCCGGGTTCAACACCAGCACGTTGGGCACCGCGGCGACCAGCGTGATCGGCGCGAAGTCCTTGATCGGGTCGTACGGCAGCTTGCCGTACAGCGACTGGTTGATGCCATGCGTGCCCACCGTGCCCATCAGCAGCGTATAGCCGTCGGGCTCGGCCTTCGAGACGATCTCCGCGCCGATATTGCCTCCCGCGCCGGGACGGTTGTCGACCACCACGTTCCAGCCCGGCAGCTTCGACAGCTCGGCGGCGACCGCGCGCGCCAGGATGTCGGTGGTGCCGCCGGGGGCGAAGGGTACGACCATGCGGATCGGTTTGGCGGGATAGCTGCCGGGATCGGCGGCGTGCGCGGGAATCTGCCATGCCGTCGCGGCGAGCCCGCTCAGGGTGGCGGCCAGGGTCAGGCGCAGCGCGCGGCGGCGGGTTGCTTGCATCGGTTCGTCTCCTCGGGCGCCTGCTGGCGCATCGTCTTGTGCCTGCCGGCGGGCCGGCGGGACTGCTGCATTCTAGTGGCGCCGGCGCAGCGCTGCCGATGAGGTGAAGCCCTATGGCGGCGTGGCCAGCCCAACAAAAAAGGCACCCGGAGGTGCCTTTCGAAAGCGGGCGTGCCCGCGGTGTTGCCGTTGCTCTTAGAACTTGTGGCGGATGCCGATGCCCACGCCGACCATATTGTCTTCGCCGGCGCCCAGCGGGTAGCCGTTGGCGAAGCTGATCACGGCGCTGTCGAAGTTCAGGCCGGCGTTCTTCGTGTAGGCCGCGGTCAGGTAGATGTCGGTCCGCTTGGTGATGTTGTAGTCCGCCACGAAGCTGACCTGCCACGGGTTCGGAGCGTTGACGCCGTTCAGGTTCTTGACGTCGGCGTAGTAGTACGCCAGCGTCAGGCCCAGCGCGGCGGTGGCCTGGTAGTTGGCGCCGGCCCAGTAGTAGTCGTCGCGATAGATGGTGGCGTCGTTCGGGGCCTTGTTCTGGCCCCAACGATAGCCGGCCATCAGCTTGGCCGGGCCGAACGCGTAGCTGGCCGCGGCGCCTGCCTTGCGGAACGTCGCGGTGTCGCCGCCGGTGTTGGCCACCGTCGGGTTCGACTGGTCGTAGGCGATGGTCACGCCCAGCGGACCGGCCGCGTACGCCACCGCGCCACCGTAGCCGGTGTCGCGCCGGAACTGGCCCGGGACTTCGCCGGTGCCGGCCACGCCGTTGCCGAACGACCAGTGCGCGATGGCCGTGACCGGACCGAACTTGCCGGTGTACTTGGCGGTGTTGTCCGAACGGAAGTTGGTGCCCAGCTGATAGGCGATCGGTTCATACTGCGTCGCGTAGCCGGTCGGCGAGAAGTTGGCGAACGCATCGAACATCGAGGTGTACTGGCGGCCGAAGGTGAAGCGGCCGACCTGGTTGCTCTCGATCCCGACGTACGCCTGACGACCGAACAGGCGGCCGCCCTGCTGCATGCGGCCATCATCGACGCCGAAGCCGCTTTCGAGCACGAACAGCGCCTTCATGCCGCCGCCGAGATCCTCCACGCCGCGCAGACCCCAGCGCGAACCGGACAGGCCACCGGAAGTCACCCCGAACTTGTTTTCTCCACGACCCGGAAATCCAGCCGTGCCGGCCGCAGTCGAAGACATGTTGCTGACGTATTCGATGTTGGCGTCGACCACCCCGTACAGCGTGACGCTCGATTGGGCCTGTGCGGTGCCGGCGAAAGCGCCGAGCGCGGCCAATGCAAGAAGCGACTTCTTCATGCTGGTTTATCTCCTGTAGTAAGAATTATTGGTGTGATGCGCGAGGCAGCCTCCTGAGCTCTCCATGGCCCACGCACCCAACTTCGCGAGAAGTTGTCAGGTACTGTAACAAACGGCCTTGTTTGCACAATCGCACAGTCGTTCTATTGTCGGCTTTTCACAACTCAGGGTTTTGGAGTAGCCCGCCAGCCCAAGCCAGTACTGGCAAGGCGCCCGGTGCGGGACGTCCGAAACGGGGGCGGTACAATGCGGGAATTCCCCGAACCGACCCAAGGCGGCTCGTCGTCACTTTCACCGTCACGCGTGCCGCCTCCGCCGTACCGACATGGACAAGCTGATCCACGAATTCGACGTCGCCCTGCGCGCCATCACCGGCGCGACCCGAGCGGGGCGGCCCAGCCCGGCCGAGCCGCTGGGCGAACATGACGACACGCAACTCGACGCCGGGGAGCGCCGGCATGTCGCCGGGCTGATGCGGGTCAACCATGTCGGCGAGGTCTGCGCCCAGGCGCTGTACCAGGCGCAGAAGCTGACCGCCCGCGATGGCGCGGTGCGCGCGCAGATGGATGCCGCCGCGCGCGAGGAGGAGGATCACCTCGGCTGGTGCGCCGAGCGCCTGCGTGAACTGGGCTCGCGACCGAGCCTGCTGAACCCGCTGTGGTATGCCGGCGCCTTCGCCATCGGCTGGCTGGCCGGACGCGCCGGCGATCGCGCCAGCCTGGGCTTCGTGTCCGAGACCGAGCGCCAGGTCGAGCAGCACCTGATCGGCCATCTCGAGCAACTGCCCGCGGCCGACGCGCGCTCGCGGGCGATCCTCGAGCAGATGCGCGACGACGAGGCCCGCCACGGGGCCAGCGCGCGCGAAGCGGGGGGTATCACGCTGCCGGCTCCGGTACGTGCGGCGATGCGCGCGGCCTCGCGCGTGATGACCACCACCGCCTATCGGATCTGACTGGTCATCCCCGACCTTGCGCGCGGCGCCGGACCGCCTGGACCGGCGCGCGCTGCGGGCTCGCCCCAAGGGCCCCCGGCACCGAATCGTTGTATCCTTTGGCCGGGCTCGGGACCGCGGTATTTCCTTGCGCCAGCGACTTCTCCCCTCGTAGTTCTCAGGTGGTTTCTCGGCTTTCTCCCCTAAGACCTTCATTTCATTAGGAATTCACCTTCCTGGTGCGCGCTCGCCCTGCGCTAAGTCTTTGTTCTGATTCCGAAAAACGCCTTTTTAGCACCGTTGACGAGCCTTGACCGCCCAATAGGCTTCCTCTAAAGTGGGGAATAGTGTGAGGAAGTGTATTTTTGTGTGAGGAAAGGGCTTCGGTGTGGGATGATGTGCACTAGCCGAAGCGGACCAGTCAACGCCACGCCAAGCCGCCGCAGGCAGGCGCGGGACGGGGGTGAACTTGTTTCAGGGAGCATCGGCGCTCTCCCTCGATGCCAAGGGTCGGATGTCGATTCCGACGCGGCACCGGGAAGCGCTGCAACAACAGGCCGAGGGCCGGGTGACGCTGACCAAGCACCCGGATGGATGCCTGCTGCTCTTTCCCCGGCCGGAATGGGAAACCTTTCGCACACGGATTGCGGCGTTGCCGATGGACGCGCACTGGTGGAAGCGCATTTTTCTGGGCAATGCCGCGGACGTCGAAATGGACAGCGCCGGGCGCGTGCTGATCGCGCCGGAGCTGCGCAGCGCCGCCATGCTGGACAAGGAAGTGATGCTGCTCGGCATGGGCAGCCATTTCGAGGTCTGGGATGCCGCGACCTACGCCGCCAAGGAACAGCAGGCGATGGCCCAGGGCATGCCTGAAGCATTGAAGAACTTCTCTTTCTGAAGTGGTTATGGAACCGACCCGTACGCCGGGGCCCACCCCCCTGCGCCATCGCACCGTGCTGCTCGACGAAGCCGTCGATGCGCTCGTGTGGCGGCCCGACGGCGTGTACGTGGACGGTACCTTCGGCAGGGGAGGGCACAGCCGGGCCGTGCTGGCGCGGCTGGGACCCGAAGGGGCACTGGTCGCCTTCGACAAGGATCCGGCAGCAATCGCAGAAGCGGGCACCATCAAGGATGCCCGCTTCTCTATTGAGCACGCGAGCTTCGCCGCCATGGGCGAGCGCCTGGCCGGCGCGAAGGTCGCGGGCGTGCTGCTCGACCTGGGGATCAGCTCGCCCCAGATCGACGACGCAGCGAGGGGGTTTTCGTTTCGGTTCGAGGGCCCGCTCGACATGCGCATGGACACCACGCGCGGCATCACTGCCGCCGAGTGGCTGGCGCAGGCCGACGAGCAGGACATCGCGAGGGTGATACGAGACTATGGGGAAGAACGGTTTGCTGTACAGATTGCAAAGGCGATTGTTGCTCGCCGGAGCGAACCCGGCGATGGCGGACGCCTCGCCACTACTGCCGACCTTGCCGCGCTCGTGGCGAAAGCCGTCAAGACACGCGAGAAGGGTCAGGACCCTGCGACCCGCACCTTTCAGGCTCTACGGATTTTCATCAATCAAGAGCTTGCGGACCTCGAAAGCGGTCTGAGCGCGGCCTACGATCTGCTCGAGGTAGGGGGACGGCTGGTGGTGATCAGCTTTCATTCGCTGGAGGACCGCATCGTCAAGCGGTTCATGCAGGCGCACGCACGCCCGCAGCAGGACGCCGATCCGGCGCTGCGGCGCGCGCCGCTGCGCGCGGCCGACCTGCCCCAGCCCACGATGAAGCTGCTCGGCCGGCTCAAGCCCGGCCCCCAGGAAGTCGCCGACAATCCCCGCGCGCGCTCGGCCGTGATGCGCGTCGCTGAAAAACTGGCGCCCGCGGCGCCGACACCGCAGGGCGGGGCGCGCGCATGAACCGCCTGACCTTCTTCCTGCTCGGCGCACTGATCCTGTGCGCGCTGTCGCTGGTCAGCGCCCAGCACGAGGCGCGCACGCTGTTCGTCGCGCTCGAGCGCGAGCAGTCGGAGGAGCGCCAGCTCGAGACCGAGTGGTCGCGGCTGCAATACCAGCAGAGCGCGCTGTCCAAGAGCGCGCGCATCGCCGACGCGGCCCGCGCGCAATTGAAAATGTCGCCGGTCAGCCCCGGCCGCACCCAATACCTGCAGGGCATCGTGCTGCCGCGCGCCGAGGGCGCCGCGGCCGGCGAAGGGGCCAATGGCGCAGACAAGCAGCAGTCCAGCGCCAACGCGGAGGCCCGTCCATGACGATGGCCCGCCCCAGCCTGAACCGCCCGCGCGCCGCGCGGCCGGCCGCCACGCGTCCGCGCTCCGGTCAGTTCTCGGCCAGCCCGGTGCTCGGCCTGCGCCTGCCGATGTGGCGCTCCAAGCTGGTGGTGTTCCTGATGTTCGCGGCCTTCGTCGCGCTGGCCGTGCGCGCGCTGTGGATCCAGGGCCCGGGCAACCAGTTCTACGAGGCCGAGGGCAAGAAGCGTTTCCAGCGCACGCTCGAGCTGCCCGCCACGCGCGGCAAGATCCTGGACCGTAACGGCCTGGTGCTGGCCACCAGCCTGCCGGTCAAGGCGATCTGGGCCGTGCCCGAGGACGTACCGTCGAGCCTCGATGCAAGCAAGCTGCGCCAGCTCGCCCGGCTTCTCGACATGTCCGAGAAGGAGCTGCGCAAGAAGCTGACCGAGGACAAGAGCTTCGTCTACCTGAAGCGCCAGGTGCTGCCCGATGTCGCCGAGAAAATCGCCGCGCTGAAGATCGACGGCGTGCACCAGAGCGGCGAGTACAAGCGCTTCTACCCGGAAGGCGAGGCGATGGCGCACATCGTCGGCTTCACCAACGTCGAGGACCGCGGCCAGGAAGGCATGGAGCTGGCCCGCGAAGGCGTGCTGGCCGGCAAGGCCGGCGCGCGCCAGGTCATCAAGGACCGGCTCGGCCGCGTGGTCGAGGACATCGGCGTGCTGCGCAGCCCGCGCGACGGCCAGGACCTGCAGCTGTCGATCGACGCCAAGATCCAGTACCTGGCCTTCAACGAGGTCAAGGCGGTGGCCGAGCGCAGCAAGGCCAAGGCGGCCAGCGCGGTGGTGCTCGACGCGCAGACCGGCGAGGTGCTGGCGCTGGCCAACTGGCCCAGCTACAACCCGAACGACCGCGCGCGCCTGTCCGGCGAGCAGCTGCGCAACCGCGTGCTGACCGACACCTTCGAGCCCGGGTCGATGATGAAGCCGATCACCGCCGCGCTCGCGCTGCAACTGAAGCGCGTGACGCCGTCGACGGTGTTCCAGACCGACGGCCGCTACACCTTCGAACGCGCGACGATCTCGGATACCCACAACTACGGGCCGCTGACCGTCGCCGGCGTGATCCAGAAGTCCAGCAACATCGGCACCATCAAGATGGCGATGCTGATGAAGCCGCAGGAAATGTGGGACATGTTCACCAGCCTGGGCCTGGGCCAGGCGCCCAAGCTCGGCTTCCCCGGCGCCGCCGCCGGCCGCGTGCGCCCGTACAAGAGCTGGCGGCCGATCGAGCAGGCGACGATGTCGTACGGCTACGGCCTGTCGGTGTCGCTGATGCAGATGGCGCACGCCTATACGATCTTTGCCCACGACGGCGAACTGATCCCGATCACGATGTTCCGCACCGACGGTCCGGCCAGCGGCGAGCGCGTGATCTCGCCCCAGGTCGCGCGCGATGTGCGCGGCATGCTGGAAATGGTGACGGCTCCGGGCGGCACCGCGACGCAGGCCCAGGTGATGGGCTACCGCGTCGGCGGCAAGACCGGTACCGCCTACAAGCACGTCGGCCGCGGCTACGATCGCAGCAAGTACCGCGCCTCGTTCATCGGCCTGGCGCCGATGTCGAACCCGCGCATCATCGTCGCCGTCAGCGTCGACGAGCCGACCTCCGGCAGCCACTATGGCGGCGCGGTCGCCGGCCCGGTGTTCGCCGCGATCACCGGCGGCACGCTGCGCGCGCTGAACGTCCAGCCCGATTCGCCGATCCGGCAACTGGTGGTCACCGAGAGCGTGCCCGAGACCCTGCCCGATACGCCGCCCGAAACCCTGTCCGCCCGCGGATCCGGGAGCACCGCCCGATGACCGCCCGCAGCAAGCACGCCGCCCTCGAACAGGCCGCTGCCAAGGCAGCGGCCTGGTTGCGCCAGCACGCAGCGGACACGGCCCGGCTGACCGGCGACACGCGCCGGCTGCGCCAGGGCGACGTCTTCTTCGCCTATGTGCTCGGCAACGCGCGCCTGTCGACCGACGCCCGCCCGTATATCGCCGAGGCGCTGGCGCGCGGCGCCGCCGCGGTGGTCTACGAGCGCCGCGGCTACGACTGGCCGCACGGCGACGCCGTGCCGCATCTGCCGATCGAAGGGCTGGAGCGGCTGGCCGGGCCGATCGCCGCCGCCTGGTACGGCAACGCGGCGCGCGGCCTGGCGATCACCGGCATCACCGGCACCAACGGCAAGACCTCGTGCAGCCAGTGGCTCGCGCGCGTGCTGCAGGCCGCCGGCACCCGTTGCGCGACGATCGGCACGCTCGGCAGCGGCTTTCCGGACGCGCTGCAGCACACCGGCTTCACCACGCCCGACGCGGTCCAGCTGCAGGACAGCCTGGCCGAGCTGCATGCCGCCGGCGCGGCCGCGGTGGCGATGGAAGTGTCCTCGCACGGTCTCGAGCAGGGCCGCGTCGCCGGCACGCCGTTCCAGGTCGCGGTGCTGACCAACCTGACCCAGGACCACCTCGACTATCACGGCACCATGGCCGAGTACGAGGCGGCCAAGACGCTGCTGTTCCATTGGCCGAAGCTGCAGGCCGCGGTGATCAACCGCGACGACGCGATGGGCCGGCGCCTGCTGGCGGCCGGCATGGCGGCGCGGCAGGTGATCGAGTACGGCATCGGCGGCCCCGCCGGCGCGACCGGCTTCAGCGGCGGCGCGGCATGGCTGCGCGCGACTGGCGTCAAGGCGACCCCGACCGGCACCGTGTTCAAGGTCGACGGCAGCTTCGGCAGCGCCGAGGTCACCACGCCGCTGATCGGCGAGTTCAACGTCAGCAATCTGCTGGCCGTGCTCGGTGCGGCGCTGGCCAACGGCGTCGCCTGGGACGCGGCGCTGGCCGCGCTGCGCGCGCTGCGCCCCGTGGACGGCCGCATGGAGCTGTTCGGCGGCCAGGAAGGGCCGCTGGCCGTGGTCGACTACGCGCATACGCCCGACGCGCTGGAGAAGACGTTGAACGCGCTGCGGCCGGTGGTGGCGGCGCGCCAGGGCCGGCTGTGGTGCGTGTTCGGCTGTGGCGGCGACCGCGATCCGGGCAAGCGCCCGCAGATGGGGGCGGTGGCCGAACGGCTGGCCGACGAGGTGGTGCTGACCAGCGACAACCCGCGCAGCGAGGACCCGCAGGCGATCCTCGATGCGATCGCCGACGGCATGCGCGACTTCCGCCGCGGCCGCCAGATCGAGGACCGCGCCGCGGCCATCCTCTATGCGGTCAAGCATGCCGGCACGAACGACGTGGTGCTGGTGGCCGGCAAGGGCCACGAGGCCACGCAGGAAATCCAGGGCCGCAAGCGGCCGTTCTCCGATCGCGAGCATGTCCGCCTGGCGCTGGCGGCGCGCGGGGTATCGGCATGACTGTCGGCATGAGTATCGATATGAACGCGAAGGCGACACCGGAACAGACGATGACCGACCTGCAGCAGGCCGCGGGCTGGATCGCCGGCGCGCGCGTCGAAGGCGATGGCGCGCGGCAGTTCGCCCGCGTGCATACCGACAGCCGTACCGTCGAGCCCGGCGACCTGTTCGTCGCGCTGCGCGGCGAACGCTTCGATGCGCACGACTTCATCGCCGACGTGGCCGCCAGGGGCGCCGCCGCGGTGCTGGTCGAGCGCGATATCTGCGCCGCCGCGCCGGGTCTGCCGGCGATCGTCGTGCCGGATACGCGCATCGCGCTGGGCCAGCTCGGTGCCGGCTGGCGCGCCCGCTTCACGCTGCCGACGGTGGCGGTGACCGGCAGCAACGGCAAGACCACGGTCAAGGAAATGATCGCGGCGATCTTCGCCGCGGCGGTCGGCGAGCCGCAGCGGCTCGCCACCGGCGGCAACCTGAACAACGACATCGGGCTGCCGCTGACGGTGCTGCGGCTGCGTCCGAGCCACCGGCTGGCGGTGCTCGAGCTCGGCATGAACCATCCGGGCGAGACCGCAACGCTGGCGGCGATCGCGCAGCCCGCGGTCGCGGTGATCACCAACGCGCAGCGCGAACACCAGGAATTCATGGTCAGCGTCGAGGCCGTCGCGCACGAGCACGCCAGCATCCTGGCCGCGCTGCCGGCCGACGGCACCGCGGTGTTCCCGGTGGACGCGGCCAGCGGCGGCGCGCATGCCGGCATCTGGCGCGCCGCCGCC
>NZ_AMPR02000080.1:0-10410 GCF_000307735.3 Cupriavidus sp. HPC(L)
GGCGCCTTCTTGCTCACCCTCGCCCTGCCAGCGTTGCAGCAGCCGCTGCACCGCGCGCCGATCGTGCGGCTGTACGCGAAAGCGCAGCCGCGTGTCGGAGGCCACCGCGCCGACGGTCGCCACCAGGTCGAGCTGGCGCTGCGTCTCGTGGCGGACCTGCGATTGCGGTTCGGTCTCCGGCACCCAATCGCTGAGCAACTCGTATGGGTTCTCGCGGCAATGCGCCAGCCGCAGCGGAATGCCGGCCATCGTGCACAGCAGCGCGGCCGGCAACGGGTTCTGGCTGTAGACGGTGAAGATCACCGCCGCATCGAAGCGCGCGGCCTGCAGCCGCTGCGCCCACGGCAGCACGCTGCTGGCCGTGCGGTTGCCGGTGCCGTTGCCCTTGACCCAGGGCGCATCCCACGTCAGCAGCGTGTCGATCATCGGCAGGTGGCTGGCCAGCGCCGCGGCGCCGCTCGAGGTCAGCAAGGTCAGATGACGGGACGGGTCGCTGTCCTTCAGTGCCTGCATCGCGGGCGTGGTCATCAACACATCGCCCATATTGTCCAGCCTCACGCACAGGATGCGTTTGGCGTCGCGCCATGCCGTCATCGTCATGAGGCCTCCGCCCGGCAACGTTCGGCGTGCCGCACCGTGCCGCCCAGATGACGGACCACGATGCGCGCGGCCTGATCCAGATCGGCAACGACATGCTCGGGCGTGCGGTACGGCCCGCGCACCCACTCGGTCTCGTTGCCGCAATCGACCAGGATCGTGTGGCAACCGGCGCGCTGGCCGGCCTCGATGTCGTCGAGGATGTCGCCGATCATCCAGGACCGGCGCAGATCGAAATGCAGCAGCGTCGCGGCGTTGCGCAGCAACCCCGGCAAGGGCTTGCGGCACAGGCAGGTGCGGGTGAAGCGCGGCACCACGCCTTCCGGATGGTGCGGACAGAAGAAGAAGCCCGACAGCCGCGCGCCGTGGGTCGCGAACAGCTCGCCGAGGCGCCGACGCATCGGTGCCAGCGCCTCCGGCGTGAAGCGGCCGAGCGCGAGGCCCGGCTGGTTGGACACCACCACCAGCGGCACCCCGAGCTTGCCGAGCCGGCGCAGCGCGCGCGCGGCGCCGGGTGCGAGCCGCATCTTGTCGGGGTCGACGTTGTACGGCACGTCCTGCAGCACCGTGCCGTCCTTGTCCAGCAGTACCGCGCCGGGGAGTCCGGCGAGTGCGCTGCCTGCTCCGGCCCGAACGGCGGCGCCAGGGTCGTCGATCACGGCCACGACGTTTCCTTCATCGGCAGCACCATGACCTCGGGGATCACGGTCTCTTCGGGCTGCGTCAGCACGAAGCGCACCGCTCGCGCGACATTGGCCGGGTCCTGCAGGTTGGACTGGTCGATATCGGCGAAGCGGTCGAGAAGGAATGGCGTGCGCATGCCGCCGGCGACGATGGCCGACACCTTGATGCCGTGCGGCCGCAGTTCCGCGTGCAGCGCGTGCGAGAAGCCCAGCAGCCCCCATTTGGTGGCGTGGTAGGCCGAGGCATTGGGCCAGGCGCGTTTGGACGCGGTCGACGCGATATTGACGATATGGCCCCCGCCCTGCGCCTTCAGCATTGGCACCACCGCGTGCGACATCAGATAGGGGCCGTACAGATTGACCATCAGCACGCGGTGCCAGCGTTCGGTTTCGACCTCGTCGACCGGCAGCGTGATGTCGATGGCGGCGTTGTTGATGATGCCGTCGAGGCGGCCGCTGCGTTCGCGCACCTGCTCGAAGGCCGAGCGCACGGCGGCCGGCTCGGCCACGTCGAAGGACAGCGAATAGGCCCGCTCGCCGCTGGCATCGAGCTTCTCGGCGCAGTTGCGGGCCAGGGTTTCATCGACATCGGCAACCACCAGGCTGGCGCCCGCGGCCGACAGGTTCTGGCAGATCGCGGCGCCCAGCCCGCGCCCTCCTCCGGTCACGAGAAAGGTCTTGCCTTGCAGGCTGGCGTCTGGCGCATCGGTCATTTCGGCTCCTGAAGTTGGCTTGGAAGGCTTGACCGGATGGGCGCGCACGGGATCGGCGCGTTCGACGGGCAGGACGGAAAGGGGGAATGCACGGCACCGCTCCCCATTTCCGGTTGCCCGCCGCTCCGTGCGACGGCGGCGAATCCGGTTCTCTGTGGGGATGCCTTCAGCGAATTGCATGCCAGACGCGTGATGGCGCCGTGGCTTGCCGTTTCGGGGGAAACGGTTCCCCCCATGTCAGGAGTTACATGGGGGGTGTTGGCGTTTATGCCTTGGCTGGTAAAAGTTGCAGGGCGGGTGGTGGCGGCGGGTCGCGCTCTCCCCGGCCCTCTCCCGCAAGCGGGAGAGGCAGAACACCGGCGGCTTGCGTACGGCTTGCGGTTTTGCTCCCCTCTCTCGCTTGCGGGAGAGGGGTTGGGGGAGAGGGTATTGGGCACCGGCAAACCACCGTGGCAACGGACACGCCCTTGCCCTCTCCCCCGCCCTCTCCCGCAAGCGGGAGAGGGAGAACACCGGCGGCGTGCGGAGGCGCTGGGTAAACCCGAACCGATGTAGGACCGGTGGCTCCCTACTTCTCCGCTCTGCGCCTTTGCTGCGCCACGGCCCGCAACAGCGCCGCGACGCTCAGCGCAAAGGCCTCGTCGTACCAGGGGTTCGCGCCGCTGACCGCCACCACGATGCCGTCGAGCACCACCGCGCCGCCCAGCATCGACTCCTCGGCGCGCAGCAGGTGCGGCGCCCGCGCCTGGATCTGGTCGGTCGCCATGCCGGTGCGCCAGGCGACCTTGGCCTTCTCGCGGGCGTACCAGGCATAGTCGGCGTCCCAGCGTTCCCGTCCCGGTGTCGAATACTCGAACAGGATCGCCTGCTCGAACGGGCAGTCCGCCGGGCACTTGCCCGGGTCCATCACCACCACATGCAGGAAGCCGCCCTCGCCGACCTCGCGGTCGCGCACCGCCGCTTCGAGCATCGGCATCGCCAGCGCGACGGCGCGCTCGGCGCTGGCCGCATCGGCGAAACGGCTGCCCAGCGCCATGCCGGGCGAGGCGGTGGCGCCGGGCACGTCGGCGGATCGGGAAGGCGTGGAACTGGGCAGGTCGGGCCTGTCATGAGGCTGCATGGTTTCTCCTCGATCGGGAAATGAGAAGTGGAAAATCAAGCGAAATTCGACGAACCGCGACCGCGGCCCCGCAGGCCCCCGCGCTAACCTCGCGGCCCCGGCACCGTGGCGTCGGCATCGCGATGCCGCACCATCGAATGGATCGCGATCACCAGCTCGCCGATCTGCACCGGCTTGGACAGGTGCACCTGGAAGCCGGCCATCATCGCGCGCATGCGGTCCTGCGCCTCGGCATGGCCAGACAGCGCGATCGCGCTGAGGCGGCAGGCCAGTGGCACGTTGCGGTCGGTCTCGAGCCGGCGTACGCGCCGCAGCACGGTGTAGCCGTCCTCCTCGTCCAGCGCGATATCGCACAGCAGTACCTCCGGCCAGTGCTGCGGATCGGCCTGCTCGAGCAGGGCCAGCAGATCGTCGCCGCGGCCGAAGGCCTGTGCTTCGGCGCCATAGTCCTCCAGCGTGCTGGTCAGCACCTCGCGGGTCGGTTCGTCGTCGTCGAGCACCAGGATGCGCAAACCCTTCAGCGCATCGGCAGCGGGCAGCGTCGATGTGACATCCGGCGGGGCCACCGGCGGCGGCACCGGCGCTTCGCGAATCGGCCGCAGTGGCATCGCCATCCGATAGCCGTGGCCATGCGGGTCGGCCGTCAGGCGGACGGCATGGTCCTCCAGCAGCCCCTCCAGCTCGCGCATATCGGGCAGCGGCGCCTGCCGGTCCGGCGCGGCCACGTACAGCGACGCCTCGCCGCCCTGCCGCTCGAGCCGCAGCTCGATGCGTCCGCCCGGCTCCATGTCGTCGATCAGCGCATGGCACAACTCCCACACGGCCTTCTGCACGACGCCCGGATCGCCGGTCACGCGCAGTTCGGCCTCGCCGAGCACGGTAAACAGATTGACCTGCCGCTCGGCGATCAGCTCACGCAAGCCGTCGACCACCGCGGCCACGATCGCCTCCAGCCGGATCGGCTGCAGCGCCAGCTTCTGCTCGGTGCGTTCCAGTTCGCGCTGCTGCTGTTGCAGCCGCCACATCTGCGCGTAGACGCCGCGCCGCGCCAGCAACGCATCGTGGGTACCTTCTTCGACCACGCGGCCATGCTCCATCACCAGGATATGGTCGGCATCGGCGATGGTCGACAGCCGGTGCGCGATGATCAGCGCGGTGCGGCCCTTGGCCACTTCGGCCAGCTCGCGCTGGATCGCCCGCTCCGAACGCGTATCGAGGGCCGAGGTGGCCTCGTCGAACACGACGATCGGCGGCTTCTTCAGCAGCGCGCGCGCAATCGCCACGCGTTGGCGCTCGCCGCCGGACAGCCGTACGCCGCGTTCGCCGACGCGAGTCTCGTAGGTGTCGGGCAGCCGGTCGATGAAGGTGTCGAGCTGCGCGGCGCGCGCGGCCTCGACGATATCGGCACGGGTCGCGCCCTCGCGGCCATAGCCGATGTTGTAGGCGATGGTGTCGTTGAACAGGATGGTGTCCTGCGGCACGATGCCGATCACCTCGCGCAGGCTCTGCTGCGTGACCAGCCGCAGGTCCTGTCCGTCGATGCTGATCTTGCCGCTGTCCGGCAGATAGAGCCGGAACAGCAGCCGCGCCAGCGTCGATTTGCCCGAACCGCTGCCGCCGACCACCGCCACGGTCTGTCCGGCGCCGATGCGGATACTGACGTCCCACAGCGTCTGCCGGCTCGGGTCATAGCTGAAGTTGACGTTCTCGAACACGATTTCGCCGCGGGACACGTGCAAGGGCCGCGCGCCCGGCGCATCGTGGTCCTCGCCCGGCGGCCCCTGCGCATCGAGCAGCGCGAACAGCCGCTCGACCTGCGTCATCGCGTCGTTCGACTCCCGGAAGATGAAGCCCAGCGTATTGAGCGGCAGCACCACCTGGATGATGTAGGCGTTGATCAGCACCAGGTCGCCAACGGTCAGCGCGCCGGTGACGACGCGCTCGGTGGCCAGCAGCATCACTGCCGCCACGCCCAGCGCAATACAGCAGCTCTGGCCGACATGCAGCGCGGACAGCGCATACTGGTTCTCGACGCTGGCATCGACCCAGCCTTCGAGCAGCCCCGAGAGCCGCTTCGTCTCGAACTTCTCCCGCGCGAAGAACTTGACGGTGTCGTAGTTCAGCAAGCTGTCGACCACCTTGCTGTTGGTCTGCGCCTCGACCGCATTGACCTTGCGCTGCACCTTGGTCCGGCGCCGCGTCATCACGAAGGTGTACCCCGCATACAGCGCGAACGTGACGACGATGATCGCCGCAAAGGCGCCGCCATAGGCCGCGATCATGATGATCAGGACCGAGCCGATCTCCATCAGCGTCGGCACGATCGTAAAGACAGCAACGCCGAGCAGGAAGCCGATTGCCGCGGTGCCCTTCTCCAGGTCGCGGATCACGCTGCCGGTTTCGCGGCGCGCATGAAAGCGCGCGCCCAACGCATGCAGATGCGAGAACGTGCGCTCCATGAAGGTCGCCACGGTACGCTGCGTGACCGGCGCGAAGACGACGTCGCGCAGTTCGTTGAACGCATTGCCGAGCAGGCGCAGCGCGGCATAGGCCAGCACCAGGAAGACCGGCATCGTGATCGCCGCGCCGGCCATCGCGGCGGCACCGGTGGCTACCGGGGCGACATCGTCGACCACCAGCTTCAGCACTAGCGGCACCGCCACCGCGGCGGCCTTGGCCAGCACCAGCAACAGCACCGCGACGCCCACGCGCGCACGAAAACGCCAGATCGTTGCCCACAGCTCGGCTGCGATCCGGCGTTTGGAGGCGGGAGTGGGATGTCCGTTGGTCGTCGCCATCGTCTCTCTGGTTGGGGGCGGCGCGGAGCGGACCGCTCAGGCCGTCACGAACGGTTGTCGACCTTCGGCGCGTCCGGCGTGGTGCTGCCCGGGTCGCGCAGGTCGCCCTCCCCGACACCCGGCGGGAACTGCCCGCGGCGGATCTGGCGGAAGGTGTCGTTCGGCCCGCTGGGCTCCGGCGTGGTCGTCGCGCCGCGCACCAGTTCAGGCTCGTCGTCCTTCTCGCCCGGCTGGCGATGCGACTGCGCCGATTCCCACGCTTCGCGCGGTTGCTGTTCGGCGGGGTGCTGGCCATGGCTTTGGTCCTGGCTTTGGTGCTGGCTTTGGTCCTGGCTCTGACGCTGGCCTTGGTCCTGGAATTGACCTTGGCTCGCCCCCTGCTCCGCTCGCAGACCGGCCGGCGGCGTCTCGCCCGTGCCACCCTGCTGCCGCGGTTCGCCCGCCCTCTGGCCCTGCATCCGTGCCTGGTCGCCCTTGCTGACGCCCTCGTGCGTGGTGGTGTGCTGGCCCGGCGTCAGCAGCACGCCGAGGTCGCGCTCACCGTTCGCGGCTGCACCGGTACCCGCCTGACTACCGTGGCGATCCTCGTCCTGCCGGACCGACTGATCGATCTCGCTGCCCGGATCCTCGTTGCCGGTCGGGTTCAGTGCGCCTTCGCCCAACTGGCCGGCACGCTCGTGCGGCGCGGTCTCCTGCAGCGGCCTTGGCGTACCAAGCGGGTCGAAGTCCGTCCAGCGGCCGTTCTCCCACTGCCCCTCCGCCTGTTCGAGTTCGCGCCCGCCTTCCAGGCGGATCAGTTCGGCCGCGGTTTGCAGCCGTTCGGGCTCGACGCGCGCGGCCAGCAGCACGCCGGGCGGGCGCGCCAGCTGCTCGGCGGCCTGCGGCGTGCCGATCGTGAAGATCGACACGTCCCATACCGAAAATCCGTGTCCATAAAGCCCTCGCGCCGCGCGCTCGGCGTCGGCGAAGGATTCGAAACGCCCTGCCACGATGGTCGACATGATTGGCTCCTGGGTTCGGCAACGACATTCCCGGTGTCGTGCAAGGAATGCGCCCGCGCGTGCCGTGCGGACCTGGCGCGCCCCGTCGTCACGGCGGCATCGGTTGCCCATGTCGAACTTGCAACACGCACACCGAACTACACGGCCTCATCCGATCCGCTTCCGCGCGAGCCCGGCGTGCCGCCGTCGCGGCTACCGTCGCCACGGCGCTCCTTCGATCCGAGCTCGGCCGCTACCTCTTCCTCCAGGTCGTGCCGCGCTTCCTTCTTGGCAACATGCGTCTGCAGCGCGTCGTCGAGCCCGTGGGTTTCCTCGATATCGCTCTCGCGCTCGGCCAGCTCGGACAGTTGCCGGTAGAACGCCGCCAGCTTCTTCAGGTCCTCTTCGTCCAGATCCTCGATCGACACCAGCCGGCTGCTGGCGTGGCGATGCGAGGCCAGCAATTCGTTCAGCTTCAGATGCACCGCCAGCGAATCCTTGTTCTGCGTCTGCTGAATCAGGAACACCATCACGAAGGTGATGATCGTGGTAGCGGTATTGATCACGAGCTGCCAGGTCTCCGAGTAATCGAACATCGGGCCGGTCACCGCCCACAGCAGCACCACGCCTACCGCCAGCGCAAAGGCGATCGGTGAGCCGGCGCCCCGGGTGGCATGACCGGCAAACCATTCGAAGGCATGCATCACCCTGCGTCGCCAGCCCGGCCGGTCTTCCTCCAAGGAGCCGCTACCGGCGCCATTGGCATTGCCGTTGGCGGACTTGCCGTTGATCACTTCGCGGGCGACGCTGGCGAGGCGTTCGCGGTCGGTACTGGCTACATCGGGCATGGCAGTTCTCTAGGCGCCTCCCGGCATCGCGGCCTGCAGCAAGCAAAGCGCGCCCCGCCGGACAATCGGCAATACCTCGACATACGGCAAGTTCCATACCTGCCTCGGCAGCACGGGGCGCACGGGACACGTCAATGACACGCCAATGACGAAAGAGACTGCGCTTCGGCGCCGCCGCCACCATGCGCCGTACTTTTTACAAGTGCCGGCGGCAAACTTTTCAGGTCGAGCATGTCCGGCACGGCGGCCACGCGCGTCGCTTCGCATGCCGCCCCTCGCGCACAACGGTACGGTTCTTGCGGTTCCTTGCCCGGTCGGACAATGGTCCGGCGCAGTGCGCGGCGCGTGCCGCCACTCGGTACGCAAGGAGGGACAGATGAGCAACGGCAGCAATCAGCGCTACCCCGGCGGCTACGGTGGCTACGGCAGCGGTCCGGGGCGGGATCAGGGGAGCGGCAGCGAATGGTGGCGTGACAAGGACGGTGACGATATGGGCGAAGAAATGCGGTTTGGCGAGTACGGCGACGAAGGCGAATCGCGCGAACAATACGGCGGCCGCGAGCAATACGGCCGCGGGCAATCGGGCCGTGGCCAATCGGGCGGTCAATATGGCGGTCAATATGGCGGTCAGCGCCAGGGTCAAGGCCAACAGCGCTATGGGCAGGGCCAAGGACAGGGCCAGCAACGCTTTGAAAACGAACGCGAACGGTGGCGCGATGAATGGGGCGCCGGACGTGGCGGCGGCGATCGTTCGCGCAGCGGCGGCGGCGGTTCCTCGTACGAACAGCAATCGTCGCCGCGCTATCGCGGCGGCGGCCAGGGCCGCTACGACCCGACCGACATGGGCGGCGCGCGCAATCCCTACAGCAGCGGCTATGCCGGCTACGACCCCAGCGGCGGCGGCGTGGAGCGCTACGGCATGTACGGCGTGCGCGATACCGGCCGAGATGATGGACGGATGGGCCAGAGCTCCGGTGAAAGTTCGATACAGGGCTATGGCGGCCAGCAATACGGCGGCTATGGGCGCGAGCAGGGACGAGGCGGAGGCGGCGGCGACACGTGGCGCGACCTCGAGGCGCGGGAACGTCTGCGTCGCGGCAACGAGGCCGGCTATGGCGGCGGCTACTACGGCAGCAGTTCGAGCGGCGGCCAGTCGTACAGCGGCGGACAGCGGACCTATCCGGGCGACCCCGGCTATCGCCAGAGCGGTACCTCCGGCTATGGCGGCAGTTCCGGCCAGGGCGGCCGCGGTTATGGCCTGGAGAGCTACGAATCCGGCGGCCGGGGGCGTTCGCAGTATCAGTCGGGGTATGGTTCGCAATCCGGGTCGCAATACGGATCGCAGTACGGGCAAGGGCAGCAATACGGCGGCCAGCAATCCCAGCAGTACGGCCAGCAAGGCCAGCAATACGGGCAACAGCAGCGCCGCCGTCGCGTCGGCCCGAAGGGCTATCAGCGCTCGGACGAGCGCATCCGCGAGGACCTGTGCGAGCGGCTGTCCGATGTGCCGATGGTCGACGTCAGCCAGGTCTCGGTCGAGGTCAGCGGCGGCGCCGTGACGCTGACCGGCACGGTGCGCGAGCGGCACGAGAAGTTCGTCATCGAGGATATCGCCGATGAGATCTTCGGCGTCCAGGAAGTCCACAACCAGATCCGCGTGACGCGCGACAGCATGGGCAGCGCGGGCGCCGGTTCGGAGGCCGGCGGCGACTATCGCAGCAGTGGCGGCGGCATGTCTGGCACCCTTGGCTCATCGGGGACATCGGGCTCATCGGGGTCCACCTCGGCCACCTCCACCGGCTCGCCGCTGTCTTCCGGCACGATGGGCACGTCCGGCACCACGGGCAGCACAGGAACGATGGGAACATCCGGCACGACGGGGACGGCGGGGACGACCGGCGCATCCGGTTCGTCGGTCTCCTCGGCCTCGGGCAGCACGCCCGATATCGGCGACGGGCTCGGTTCGACCGGCAAGGGAACCAATCGCTGACCCCGCTGGAACGGCGCACGTGGGCACCAAGACCCTGGCCAAAGGCAGCAAGCTCCGCGCCCCGATCGCGGAGCTGCGGCCGACCCAGATCACGGTCGGCGCGCTGCATGTCAAGCGCAAGATGCAGACGACGCGCCGCCAGCCCGAGGACCGGCTCGAGGCCTTTTTCGACAAGCACCGCATTCACGTGATTGTGGGACCGCAGCACGTGCTGTGGGTCGTGGACCATCACCACTGGGTGCGGGCGTGGCACGAGCTCGGCTTCGAGATCATCCCGGTGTTCGTGCGCAAGGACCTGAGCGACCGCTCCGAGGACGAGTTCTGGGAGTACATGCTGCGCCGCCATCAGGTCCACCCCTACGACGAGCACGGCCGGCGCCAGCCGCTGTCGGCCCTGCCGCGCTCGGTCGCCGGCATGCGCGACGATCCGTATCGCAGCCTCGAGGCGTTCGCCCGCATCGCGGGCGGCTACCGCAAGGTCAAGCAGGCGTATCCGGACTTCAAATGGGCGGACTTCTTCCGCCGCGAGATTCGCGGGCCGATGGACAACCCTGAGTGCTTTGCCTACGCGCTGGCGCTGGCCGTCAAGGCGGCCAGGAGTCCGAAGGCGCGAGGACTGCCTGGCTATATCGGCAAATAAGTCGGGAAGGTCTTGTCGCCCCCGGGTCTTTGTCGCCCCCG
>NZ_AMPR02000079.1:0-41560 GCF_000307735.3 Cupriavidus sp. HPC(L)
ATTCCGGCCCTGGCCGCGGAGGTCGACCGGACCGCCGCGATGCTCGCCGGTCCCGCGGCCCGCCTGATCGATCGCGGCGAAACGCGACAACTACGGCTGGACGAAGTCGAGGCACTGCTTGCATCGAACACGCTGGTGGTCGACGGGTGCCGCCACGCCGTGCGCCACGCCGGCACGGTGGTCCCGCTGGCCACGCGGCCGGTACTGTTCGCGCTCGCGCACGCCTTGGGCGAGGCCTGGCCGGACGATGTACCGCGCGACAGCCTGATCGCGCATGCCTTTCGCATCAAGCATGCCGATGATTCGCATCGGTCCCGTCTGCGTGTCGAAATGGGCCGGCTGCGTGCCGCCATTCGGTCATTGGCCGACATCCGCGCGACGGCGCGCGGCTATGCGCTGGTGCCGCACGGCACACGGCCGGTCGTGGTGCTGGCACGGCCGGTCGACGAGCGGCATGCCGCGGTGCTGGCCTTGCTGGCCGATGGTGAATCGTGGTCGAGCTCCGGATTGGCATTGGCGCTCGGCGCCAGTCAACGCACCGTGCAACGCGCGCTCGACGCGCTGGCAGAGGCAGGCAAGGTGCAGGCCATTGGCCATGGACGGGCGCGCCGGTGGATGACGGCGCCGGTGCCGGAAATCACGACGACCTTGTTACTCCCGGCGATCCCGAGCCTGGACTAGGATGCCGGCATGAACGCATCATCGCGCCGCCTGCTCGGCCCTCGATGACGCGCCATGTCCTTCAGGCCCTCATCCACCCAGGAAACCAGCATGAAAACCATTCCCGCAGAAGTCCTCCAGGAGTACGGTCCGTTCCCCGGCATCGAGGCGGTCCACGGCGTGTCGTATGACGGCAAGCATGTCTGGGTCGCGTCCGGAGACGGGCTCCACGCGATGGATCCGAACAGCGGCCGGATGCTTCGATCGATCGATGTCACCGCCAATGCCGGCACCGCCTTCGACGGGCGCTACCTGTACCAGATCGCCGGCGACCGTATCCAGAAGATCGACCCGCAGACCGGCCAGGTTGTCTCGACCATCCCTGCACCCACCGACGGCGGCAACTCCGGACTGGCCTGGGCTGAAGGCACGCTATGGGTCGGCGTATGGCGCGATCGCAAGATCCATCAGGTCGATCCGCAAACCGGCGCGGTGCTGCGCACGCTGACGTCCGACCGCTTCGTCACCGGTGTCACGTGGGTCGACGGCGAACTGTGGCACGGCACCTGGGAGGGCGAGGCCAGCGACCTGCGCCATGTCGATCCCGCAACCGGCGAAGTGATCGAGCGCATCGAGATGCCGGCAGGCATGGGCGTGTCTGGGCTCGAATCCGATGGTGGCGATCGCTTCTTCTGCGGCGGGGGCGAGAGCGGCAAGGTGAGGGCAGTGCGGCGCAAGCGGGCTGGCGCGGAAGCGAAAGGTGCCAACGCGGGTGCATAACGGGTAGGATGACGGCGGCCTCGCCGCGTCCATATCGGCGCCGCCCTCCATTCTCACACCGTTGCCCGAATGTCCTCTGTCTCCGGCCCTCAGTCACCGCCCGGTACATCGTCCCATTCCATCGCACGTCATCGCTCGGCACGCCGCTGGGCGCTGGCCGGTTTTGCGCTTGGCGCTGCATGGATTGCCATTTCTTTCGACGCGCTCGAATTCGGCGGCTGTTGGGGCGGCGGCTTCCTGTTCTTGGGCGCGTCGGCGCTCTTCGTTCCCTCGGGGTTGATCTGCCTTGCCATCGCGGCGTGGCGCCGCCCCTCGAGCCTGCTATGGCCTATCCTTTGGCTGGTCCTGCTCGCGTGTGTCGCGGTGCTGGTCGGGGCTGCCATACCAGATTCCCCTTGCGGGACTGCATGAGGGCTGCGCCCCGCTCGCGTGCCCGCCGTTCTGCCAGTTATTTGCTAGGCTCCGATGGGTGCAACCCTGAAGGAGCGATCCATGGCGCATCAACTTTCGAGCCGGGCTGCGGGCGACGCCGAGATGGCGGCGGTGTTGCGGAACGATCCTGCTGTCCGGCAGGCCCGTATCGATCTGGCGGCCTGCCTGCGCATGGCGGCGCGGCTCGGGATGGCGGAGGGCATCTGCAACCATTTCTCGGCGACGTTGCCGGGGCACCCCGGGCTGTTCCTGGTCAATCCGCTGGGGCTGGCGTTCTGCGAAGTCGCGGCTTCGCGTCTGCTGGTCTGCCATGTCGACGGCCGCGTGCTCGATGGCGATGGCGAGCCCGAGGCCACGGCCTTCTTCATCCATGCCCGCCTGCACATGCGCAAACCCTCGGCGGTCGCGGCCTTTCATACGCACATGCCGAACGCGACCGCGCTGGCGATGGTCGATGGCGAACCGCTGGTATGGGCTGGGCAGACCGCGCTGAAGTTCTACGGCCGCGTGGCCACGGTGCCGTTCAACGGGCTGGCGCTGGATGAACTGGAGGGCGATCGCATCGCGGACGCGATGGGCAATGCGGACATCGCCTTCCTGCGCAACCACGGCGTGATGGTGACCGCGCCGAACATCGCGCAGGCGTGGGACGATCTTTATTACCTGGAGCGTGCGGCCGAGGTCCAGGTGCGCGCGCACGGCACCGGTCGCAAGTTGATACCCGTGCAGCCCGACGTCGCGGCCCTGTGCGCGCGGCAGATGCGCGAGGGCGATCCCGACAGCGCGCGCCTGCATCTGGCGAGCATCCACCGTCAGTTGGCACGGCTCGAGCCCGATTATCTCGACTGAGGCCGCGTGCGTGCTGCCGCTCAACCGGCGGTCAGTAGATCGATCATCGCCCGTGCCGCCGCCGACTGGCGGCGGTGCGGCGCGTAGATCAGCGAGAACGGCCGCGAGCGCCCCCGCAGAAGCGGCAGCACTTCGACCAGCCGCCCGCGCTCGATCCGGTCGCGCACGATGAAGTCATAGCTCTGGCAGATGCCGGCGCCGTGCTCGGCGAGCGAGACCACGCCCAGCACATCGTCGGAGATCGCGATCGGGGAGCTGGTGGCCCAATCGATATCCCGGTCGCCGTCGCGAAATACCCAGGGTGCAATGCGGCCAGTGCTGGGCAGCACGAAGGGCAGGCAGACGTGGCGATGCAGATCGTCCAGCGTCCGCGGCGTGCCCGCGCGCCACAGATAGTCCGGGGCCGCGACCAGACATAGCGCCGCATCTTCGAGCTTGCGCGCAACCAGCCCGCTGTCGGGCAGCTCGCCGAGACGGATGGCGAGGTCGAAGCCCTCCGCCACCAGGTCGACATTGCGGTTCGTGATGTTCAGTTCCACCTGCACGCGCGGGTACTGCCGCGTGAAGCGCGCCAGCAACGGCGGCAGCCGGTAGTGTCCATAGGTGGTCGGCACGCTGAGCCGCACCCTTCCCGACAGTTCGCCTTCCTGGCCCTGTATCTCACGCTCGGCGTCGTCGAGCAGCGTGAAAGCAGCGCGTGCCTGTTCGACATACTGCCGTCCCGCGTCGGTCAATCCGATGCGGCGCGTGGTCCGGCGCAGCAACTGGCTGCCCAGCCGAGCCTCCAGCCGGGCGATGGCGCGGCTCAGCACCGAAGCGGTGGTCGATAACGCCACGGCCCCGGCCGTGAACGACCCATGCTCTACCACCGCCAGGAAGGCTTCCACGTCCCCAAGATGGTCGAAGCGGCGCGCCATTATGTCCTCCGGGGAACAGATGAATTCGATGGTGGCCAGTTTATCTCCGTCGGTGCGGGTAATAAAGTCCGGTATCCCCATCCGATCACGAGGAATCCCATGGATCTTCAGTTGCAAGGCAAGACTGCCATCGTTACCGGCGCCACGGCCGGCATTGGTCTGGCCGTCGCCCGGACCCTGGCGCGCGAGGGCGTTGCGGTGACGATCACCGGGCGGCATCGCGACAAGCTCGATGCCGCCGTCGCGCAGATCGCCGCGGCCGCGCCCTCCGCCAAGGTGTCGGGCTTCGTCGCCAACCTGGGTAGTGCCAGCGGCGCTGCCGCGCTCGCCGAGGCCGTGCCGGACACCGACATCCTGATCAACAACCTGGGCTACTACGAAGCCCGGCCCTTCGCGGAAATCACCGACGAAGACTGGCTGCGCATGCTGGACATCAACGTGATGTCCGGCGTGCGGCTGTCGCGCCATTACTTCCCGCGCATGCTGCAAAGGAACTGGGGCCGAGTGATCTTTATCTCCAGCGAGGTCGGCGCTTTCACGCCGCCGGACATGGTGCACTACGGCGTCAGCAAGTCGGCGCAGTTGGCGGTGTCACGCGGCATGGCGGAATTGACCAAGGGGACCGGCGTCACGGTCAACAGCGTGCTGCCGGCCGCAACTCGTTCGGACGGCATTGTCGAATACCTGCGCCAGACCGCGCCGCGTCCGGGCATGAGCGATGCCGAGATCGAAGCGCATTTCTTCGAGACGTACCGGCCCAGTTCGCTGATCGCTCGCATGATCGAGGCGGACGAGATCGCCGCGATGGTGGCGCTGCTCGCCAGTCCGCTCGGCGCTGCGTCCAATGGGGCTGCCGTCCGTGTCGAGGGCGGGTCGTTCCGCTCGATCCTTTGATGAGCGGCGCCAATCAAATTGGCAACCGCTGACCGCTAGCCATTGGCTTTGGCCACTGACCGCAATTGCCAACCACGATCGCCGGGAGGAACGAGTTCGAGTCCGCACCGCTCGCTCGTTGACTGTCGGCCCAACGTTCCGGACATCATCATGCTGCTTTCCTCAACTCGTCTTACCGCGCTGGCGTTCACCGCGCTGACCGCGCTCACCGCCGTGCCCGCGTTTGCCGGTGCCGGCGATTCCACGGCCCAGGTTCCTCTCGAACGCTGGCGCACCTATGCAGGCGTCAGCTGGGAGCCGTCCCGGCAGGGCGCGGACCCGGCGCCATTTGCCGGTTCGGTCAACGCGCCGATCGCCGGCATTCATTTCGATGCCGAGGGCCGCGCCTTCGTCAGTACGCCGCGGCTGGTATCCGCCGAGGCGCCCGCAACGCTGAGCGTTCTCGATACCGCGGCGCAGAGCGGCCCCGCTCGCCTGTCGGCCTTTCCGTCGGTGGACGGCAATGCGGTCGATGCCGCCCCGGACACGCATCTGCGCAATGTGCTGGGCTTTCATGTCGACCGCCGCAACGGCTGGCTATGGGCGCTCGACATGGGCTTCGTCGCGGGACAGGCGGAGGCACCCGCCGGCGCACAGAAGGTGATGGTCTACGATTTGCGTACCGGTCGCACGGTGCGCCGTATCGCGCTGGACGGCGTGGCCGACCGCAAGGGCAGCTTCCTGAACGATATCGTCGTCGACGAGCGGCGCCGGATCGCCTACGTCTCCGACAGCGGCCTGCGCAGCGCCCCGGACAATCAGGCGGGCCTGATCGTGGTGGACTTTGCCGCCGGCAAGGCGCGGCGCGTGCTGGACCGGCACGCGAGCCTGCTGCCGGAGCCCGGCGCGAAGGTGGTCTCGCATGGCGCCGAGGTGTGGCCGGGCAACCCGTTGAAGCTCGGCATCAACGGCATCGCACTGTCGCCCGATGGCAGCACGCTGTACTGGGCCGTCACCACGGGCACCCACATCCATGCCGTGCCGACGCGGCTGCTGCGCGACCCGGGCGCCAGCCCGGAGAGCCTGGCCGCGGCGGTGCGCGATCTGGGCGACGTCGGCGGCAATACCGATGGCATCGTCACCGACGCGAAGGGCAACCTGTACATCACCGACGTCACGCGCAACGGGATCGTCAAGTACGACCCGGCCTCCGGTGCGATGTCGCTGTTAGCCGCCGACGAGGGCGTGCACTGGCCCGACACCCCGGCGCTGCTGCCCAACGGCGATCTGGTGTTTACCGCCAGCCATCTGAACGGGCATTTCGCAGGGGCGGTCAAGGCCGGCGAGGAGCGCTACGAGTTGTGGCGCCTGCCGCTGCATCGGACCCCAGGCAAGCGCGACTGAGCCGGGCGGGGCGGGTTCGAAGCGATGGGGGTTGGCAAGGAGGCTACGGACAACGGATGATATGGCGATTTCCCGCGCACCCATATCGACCCCAGGAGCCAAAACGATGAGACTGATCGGCATGCTCGATTCCCCCTATGTCCGCCGCGCCGCGATCACGATGCGCCTGCTGGGGCTGTCCTTCCAACATGAACCGGTCTCGGTATTCCGCACCTTCGAGCAGTTCCGCGCCATCAACCCGGTCGTCAAGGCGCCATCGCTCGTCTGCGACAACGGCGTGGTGCTGATGGACTCGACGCTGATCATCGACTACGTCGAAGCGCTGGCCGGACGCAGCCTGATGCCGGCGGAGCTGGCGGCGCGCCAGCGCGAGCTGCGCGTGATCGGCCTGGCGCTGGCCGCTTGCGAGAAGGCGGTGCAGAACGTCTACGAGCACATGCTGCGGCCGGCGGAGAAGCAGCACCAGCCGTGGGTCGAGCGCGTCGACGGCCAGCGCACCAGCGCCTTTGCCTTGCTCGAGGAAGAGGTCGCGCGCCTGCCCGTGCCGGTGCAGGAGACCGCGCTGACGCAGGCGCAGCTGACGACCGCGGTGGTTTGGACGTTCACGCAGGCCATGCTGCCGGGGGCGGTCGATGCTGACAAGCATCCGGCCATCGCGTCGCTGACGGCGGCCGCCGAGCGCTTTCCGGTATTCGAGGCGTTGCCGCACGCCTGATGCGGCAGAGTACTGGTCCACGGCAGCCGCTGTTGCGAACCCGTTGTGCCCCCCTCTCCCGCTCGCGGGAGAGGGGGAGGGGAGAGGGAGCAAATAGCGATAGTCCTTTGCAGACTGAGGCGGTCCGTCTGCCGGCGTTCATTACGCCGGGGACGCCGCGTCCATGACACGCGCCAGCGGGGCAAATGCAATTGCCTTGATTTCCACGATTCCGCCTTCCGGGTTCAGATCAGCAACCCCGAGCTCTACGGCCGCCGGATACGGCGCGGCAAAGAACTCGTCCCGAACGCGGCCGATCGCGGCCAGCTGTCCGGCTTTATCCAGCGCCAGGCGTTCGCTGCCGAAGACATGGAACATCTGCAGCTCGACGACATCGTCCAGTTGCGCGCCGCAGGCCAGCAGCAAGCGCTCGATCTGCCGGAAGACCACACGCAATTCGTCGCAGAACGCGGCCTCGTCCATCGGCCCGGCGTGCCGGTTGCAGGCGACGACGCCGGAGAGATAAACGAAGTCGCCGACGCGCCGGGCAGGGGCATAGTGGAACTGCGCGACATCGGCCTCGAGCTCGGCCGGGATGACAGCCATGCCGTTGCGGGTCGGAATCTGTCGAACTTGGGTGGGGATGGACTGGGTCATGTAGCTGGCTTCTTGATTTTGACTTTATCGATCGGTACAAAAATCAGTAAAAAACAACGGGCGAGTGGGCCCGTTACTGTTGCTTCAAGGGAACGGCGCTCGGATGGGCAAGCGCGTTCCGGCGAGGATAATTTGTTTTGTACCGATCAGTCAATAATGCGGGCGCGTCGTGGTGCAGTTGCTCCGCGCGTTGGCCCGCACGGCCAGCCACGGCGATTCCTCACTCCGCGCGGATATTCGCCCGCGCCGCGACGGCACGCATTTCCGGCAGCTCCTTCTCGACCCGCGCCTTGACCGCGGCGGCATTGCCATAGGCCGGCGTCAGCGCCAGTTCGACGAGACGAGCGCGCGTGGCCGGCGCATTGACGACTTCGGCCAGCGCCTTCTCCAGCTTCTGCTGGACCGGCGCGGGCAGCCCCGCCGGTGCGATCAGCGCGAACCACGTGCCCATCTGGAAGCCCGGATAGCCGCTCTCGGCGACCGTCGGCACCTGCGGCAATGCCGGCAGGCGCTGCGGCGACAGCACCGCCAGCGGACGGATCCGGCCGGCCTTGATCAGCGGCAGGCCAGCCACGACGGTGTCGACCGCGACCTGGACCTGGCCGCCGGCCAGCGCCGTCAGATTGGGCGCACTGCCGTTGAAGGGCACGTGCACCATGCGGATGCCGGCGGCCGCCTTCAGCATCTCGCCGCCGAAATGCACCGACGAACCGGTGCCGAACGAGCCGTAGGAGAACTTGTCCGGGTCGGTCTTTGCCTGCGTCACCAGATCCTTCAGCGAATGCAGCGACGTGTCGGGGTTGGCGACCAGCACCAGGCTCATATCGGCGACCAGGCCCAGCGGCGTGAAGCTCTTGACCGGGTCATAGGCGAGGTTGGGTCGGATCGCCGGGTTCAGCGTCAGCGTGGTGCTGGCCGCGAGCAGCAGGGTGTAGCCATCGGGCGCGGCCTTGGCGACCTGCGTGGCGCCGATCACGGTGCTGGCGCCCGGCTTGTTTTCGACCACCACGGTTTGGCCGAGCTTCTCGCCGAGGCCCACCGCCAGCAGTCGCCCGAGCACGTCGGTCGCGCCGCCGGCGGCAAACGGCACCACCAGACGGATCGGACGGTCCGGATACGTCTGAGCGGCGGCCGGGGCCGTCGCCAGGACGGCGATCAGGCCGGTGCATGCGAGAAAGAATCGCTTCGGGGGCAGCTTCGGGGGCAGCTTCGGGGGCATTGCGGTCATCAAGGGCACTCCTGCCAGCAGTGGTGAACTTCGAATTCGATCGAGAGGCTGTGTGATCGCCGGATGTGGCGGCGCTCAATCCAGCCAGGGACTGCGCACCCGCGAGAAACCGCCCGCAAGGTCGTAAGCATGGCCGAGCTGCAGCACGGCGGCATCGGTCTGCGCGGGGCCGATGATCTGGATGCCGGCGGGCAGGCCGTTCGATCCGAAGCCGGCCGGTGCGGCCAGCGCCGGCAGACCGGCCATCGTCGCCGGCACCACGGTCTGCATCCAGCGGTGATAGGTATCCATGTCGCGGCCGTCGATCGCGTGCGGCCAGTCCCATTCGGCGTCGAACGGAAATACCTGCGCGGCGGGCAGCACCAGATAGTCGTAACGCTCGAACAGCTGGACCAACGCCTGATACCAGGCGCTGCGCACGCACATCGCTTCGTAGACGCGCGGGCTCGGCAGCGCCATGCCCCGTTCGATTTCCCACGCGGCCTCGGGCTTGAGCATCGCGCGCTTGGCAGGGTCGTGCCACAGCGCGGCATTGGCGCCGGCCACCGAGAAGCTGCGCAGATCGATCCAGGCTTGCCACAGCGTTTCCAGATCGAATGCCAGCATGGCAGGCTCCACCGTGCAGCCGAGCGCGCGGAAATGTTCCAGTGCGCGGGCGCAGGTATCGAGCAACCCCGGATCGGTCGGTAGTTGGCCGTTCATATTGCCCAGCCAGCCGATGCGCACGCCGCTCCAGTCGCGCTCCGGCGGCAACACAAAACTGGCCGGCGGCTCGCAGCGGCGCGTCAGCGGCAGGCGCGCATCGAAGCCCGCCTGCACCGACAGCAGCAGGGCCAGGTCCGGCACGTTGCGCGCCATCGGACCGGCCACGCTGAATTGCTGGAAGAAGACTTCATCGGTCGGACCGTGTGGCACCAGGCCGAACGACGTGCGCAACCCATAGACATGATTGAACGCTGCTGGCGTGCGCAGCGACCCCATCATGTCCGAGCCGTCTGCCACCGGCAGCATGCGCAGCGCAACGGCGACCGCCGCGCCGCCGCTGCTGCCGCCTGCGGAGCGCGACGGATCGAAGGCATTGCGCGTGGTGCCATAGACCGGGTTGTAGGTGTGACCGCCCAGGCCAAACTCGGGCGAATTGGTGCGGCCGACGAACAGTGCGCCGGCCGCGCGCATGCGCGCGAAGATCGCGGCATCGGTCTGAGTGACCTGGCCAGCGAAGATCGGCGAGCCTTTGGTGGTCACCATGCCCGCGGCCGGGCTGATGTCCTTGGGCGCCTGCGGAAAGCCATGCAGCGGTCCGCGGCTTTGTCCGCGTGCGAGCTCGGCATCGCGCTCGGCTGCCTGGGCGCGCAGCGTCTCACGGTCCATCGGGGCAACGATGGCGTTGACGCGCGGGTTGTGGCGATCGATCTGGTCGAAATAGGCGTCGAGCACCTCGACGCACGAGACCTCGCGCGCGTGGATGGCGCGGGACAGTGCGATGGCGTCGAGTTCGACGATCGAGTTGGTGGGCTGGCTCGAAGCGTTTTGGTCGGGCGACATGGTCTCGGTTGTCTCCTTCGTTGATGCGGCAAAGCATACGGGCGGGGCGGGATTTCGCACAATTGCCGATTATTTCAAATATCCTTGCGTAAAACGCAAACCAAAGCAGGGCACGGTTGCCCCGGAGAGCCGAATCGATGCTGTCGCACCGTCTGCAGGACACCTCGCTGCGCTATTTCCTCGAAGTCGTCCGCAGCGGCTCGCTGACCGAAGCCGCCCAGCGGCTCAACGTCACCGTGTCGGCGGTCAGCCGCCAGGTCGCCTCGCTCGAGGCGCTGCTGGGCGTGCCGCTATTCGATCGCCGCCCGCGCGGCATGGTGGCCAGTGCGGCTGGGGAATTACTGGCCGCCTACGCATTGCGCGGCGCTCTGGAGGCCGACCGCGTCGTTTCGGAAATCGCCGCGCTGCAGGGCCTGCGGCGCGGACGTGTGCGCATTGCCAGCTCGGCCGGCTTCGCCATTGACTTCCTGCCGCGATGCATCGCCGAATTCCGCGAGCGCTATCCGGGACTGCATTTCCATGTACGCGTGGCACCGCCCGCTGAAGTCACCGGCATCGTGCTGCATGGCGACGCCGATATCGGCATTACTTATAGCCGCGCAGGCGAGCAGGGCATCCGCGTCGAGCATCGGCAGCCGGCACCGGTGATCGCCATCATGCGCCCGGACCACCCGCTCGCTCGCTTTCGCAGCGTGACGCTGGCCCAGATGCAGCCGTATCCGCTGGCATTGCCCGAGGCCGACAACACGGTGCGCCAGCTATTCGATATCGCCGCCGGCGAACGCGGCATCGTGTTCGAGCCGGTGCTGGTTACCACTCATTTCGAGACGCTGACCAGTTTTGTGCTGCATGGCGGCGGGTTGTCGATTTCGGGTGCGGTGACGGTGGGAGACCGGCTGCGCCGCGGGGAACTGCACGCTTCCGTGATACGGGAGCGGGGGATGAAGGGGCGTTCGATCGAACTGCAGACTTTGGCGGGGCGGACGTTGCCGGAGGGGGTGAGGGGGTTTTTGGGGTTCTTAAGGGAGAGCTTGGCGGGCGAAGGTGAGGCTAGGTAGTTCGGCCGTCGAATGCCGTAGCAAGCAGTGATGCTGAGTGCGTACACTCCGCTAGTTCCGGGCATGGGCTCCGTCCGCGCTTTCAACTTAAGATGCGTCTCAGACTATTCCCGCCACGGTCGTAAACCCATTAAGACGTAGCCAATCATCAACGTTATGGAAAAAAATCATGCGGGACGATGTTCCGCGTCGGAAAACATAAAGAACGCCATGGTCCCGGACGTTTTGCTTCCAAATCGGGTATTCCGCGGGAAATGGGCTGCGTATGTTTTCTGTGAGTCCGACCGGATATTTTGTCCGGAATTCATCGATGCGATAGCGGAATTGATGCGAATCGAGAACTCAAGCGTATGTAGTCTCGTGAATCTAGATAAATCATGCGATCTAGCGTATGACGGTATTTCCTCCATTTTTATCGATGCAAGCACTTCGCGCGACCGATATTGGGAGGCTATATGCGCCGGCGGCCCAGAGGATGGATGGATTTATCGAGTGGACCGATACGTGTGTGCGTCCGATATCGGATCATGGTGCCTTTATTGCGAGAAAGAGAATGATGTGGCGGTACTGGCGTTTCAAAATACCGAAGATGTCAAGCGCTACAGTACTGCCACCCGAAAACTGTGGGCTTGGCCTATCGAAGACCTGATCGAATGTGGCGCGTTCCCTTTGTTTCCATTCAATCGTTTGGTGCCAGTATGGAAGAACAGTTTGCTTGAAAACTACGGCACTAAGTCAAATTAAGCTGGTATGCGGGTGGGAGGATGACCTACGCAGTCTGGGGATCCGGATTCTTCAGGCGGCGCAGATGCGCTCA
This sequence comes from Cupriavidus sp. HPC(L), assembly GCF_000307735.3. Lineage (NCBI taxonomy): Bacteria > Pseudomonadati > Pseudomonadota > Betaproteobacteria > Burkholderiales > Burkholderiaceae > Cupriavidus > Cupriavidus sp. HPC(L). Next base: position 11,915 of record NZ_AMPR02000079.1, read on the forward strand.
ATTTGACTCAATCGGCCCGAATTGGCAAACGCGGTCCCGCCAGTGCCGCAACCTGCGCTAGTGATGGCCGTCATTCGATAGTGGCCCTGGGCCGGCCAGTACCACCAATCCCTCAGTTGTTCTCCCAACTTCAGTGGGGTTCAGACCATCCTCTCCCAGGTCGTAAACGCCGACAAGAGGTCGCCAATCCGGCGAAAGTTTGTTCCAAGGCGAACGCCAAGAATAACGAGAGGAGCGCGCCCCGCGGCATCGGGCAGCGCGCCTGACATGGTCAATATCAATACCCGCTGCGGCAGCCCGGCTGTGCTGACCGCTGTCTTTTGTGCTGTCTGCGTATGGAGCGCTGGCGCGAGTTCGTCAGCCATTGCCGCCGGCATTGTGCCGGACGGTGGCAGCGCCACCAGCGTCGCAATAGGGCCGAATGGCAGGGAGACGGTCAATATCGCGCCGGCGATAGCCGGGGTCTCGCAGAACACCTATTCGCGCTTCGATGTGGGCAGTGCCGGTGCCACGCTGAACAACGTCGGCATCAACGCGCGCACGATCGTCAACCAGGTCACCAGCACGAACCCCAGCTTGATCATGGGCGAGGTGGCGGTCGCCGGCCCGCGCGCGAACGTGGTATTGGCCAACCCGAACGGCATCACCGTCAACGGCGGCTCGTTCATCAATGTGGGGCATCTCGCGCTGTCGACGGGGCAGGTCAGCTTTACTGACGTGCAGATTGCCCCAGGCGTCCTTCAGCGCAACGTCAACCTCGACACCTCGGGCGGCAGTATCGTCGTGGGCCCGCAGGGGCTCAGCGGCGCGTTGATTGCGCTGGACCTGCTTGCCAGAAACATCAGCGTGCAGGGACCGGTAACCAACACCTTCTCGTCGCTCACGGCGGTGACCCGCCTGACCGCGGGGGCGAGCAAGGCCATGATCGATACCGGCCTTTCGCCGACGGATAACAGTCACGAGTGGCTGCAACTGTCGCCGCCCGACGAACCTCGCACTGCCAGCCAGTACGCGATCGACATCACGGCGGCTGGCAGCCTGTCGAGCGGCCGCATCGAGTTGATCGTCACGGATAAGGGTCCCGGAGTACGCAGCGCCGGCGCGCTGAATGCAACGTACGGCGACTTCGTGCTGACCTCAAACGGCAACGTGCAAATTGCAAATAGCAGCCTGACGGCCGCCAACGGCATCAGCGTCAATGCGAAGGATGCCGTCGAATTCGACCATGCGAACCTCCGTGCCAATGGCGCCGGCCTCACCATCGCAGCCACCGGCGATCTAGCGATATCGGACAGCAGCGCGCTGGCCAACGGCGCGGTGGTGCTTGACGCCGCTTCTGTGACCCTGCAGAACGGCGGCGCCGATTCCACCACGCTGGCGTCGGCCAGCAGTGGTGTGTTGATCGAGAGCGCGGGTGATATCGTCAATCTGAACAATCTGGTTCAGGGGAATAGACGCATCGACGGCAATGGCAAATCCGCTGGGGCGTTGACCTTGATCGCCGGCGGCAGCGTGATCAACCGGACCACGCAAGGCAGTCAGTTGGGCATCCTCTTCGGTCAAGCTGACGATGTATCGATATCGGCCGGGCGCGACATTACCAACCGCAATGCCCGCATTCTGTCGAACGCGATGGTCTCCATCGCGGCAGGCGGGGATTTCTCGAACGTCGTCGACCATATCGAAGGCGCGGCGAACGGTCAGGAACTGACGTACTCGCACCGCAGCCCGCGCTGGCTGGTGTTCTCCCGCCGTGAGAGCGGCATGACTGTCGACTACGGCTCGCTGGCGGACCCCGAGCGCCTGGCCTACGTGACCGCCGATGGCGGCGACGTTCGGATTTCCGCGCGCAATGTGCTGAATCGGGGCGGCTCCATTCTCTCGAACGATGGTGCGGTACAGATCGCAGCCACCGATAGCCTTCGTACCGAAGCCGTATTCACAGGGCAGGCGTCGCTTCACCGCAGCTGCGTGTTCTTCTGCCGGTCTCGAGCGTCCAGCACCGTTCAGGCCTACGGCGGAACAATCCAGGCCGGCAAGGACATCGCGTTGTCGGCCGGCACACGAATCGACAACGTGGGCGGCACCGTGCTCGCCGTCGGAGCCCTGCATCTCGCTGCTCCGCGCGTGGTGGCGCAGGGCGTGGCCGGCTATACGGCCTTTACCCGCGAGAACGACATGAAGGCATGGTTCGGCAATCGCTGGGCCACCATCTATCGCGCGGACAGCGGTGGCCTGTTCCGCGCCGGAACGGGCAAGGTTTGGATCGACGGCGTCGGCGAGATCGACGGAGGCGCCTTCATGGCGCCGGACGGTGTCGGCGCGAGCGGTGGCATGGTGACGCTGCGCCTGCCGTACCGTACGCCGGTGACACTGCAGAACCATCTCGGCCTCGTATCCTGGATCGGGTTGTGAGATGAAGCCGCTTCGTCGCCTGCTTTGCGCCGGCATGGCGCTGCTCGGCTCCCCGCTCGCCATTGCGCAAGGCGTGCCGCCATTGCCGCCGGTTGGGTTGCCTCCCATACGGGCCGAACAAGACCCTGCGCAGCGCCTGCTGCAGGATCAGAAGGCGCGTGAGCGTCAGCAGGAAGCCGAGCAGCCGCCTGCGCAGATTGCCGCGCCCGCATTGCCGCCTGCACCGGACCTGCCGCCTGGCACCGATATCGAAGCGCTGCCCGATGCGGAGCCGACCTTCGCCATCCGCGAGATCCGCTTCACCGGTGACCAGGTCCTGCCGGCAGACCGCATGGACGCTATCGCGGCACCGTTCCTCGGCAAACGCCTGGGCCGCAATCGCGTCAACTTGCTGCTCCGGCGTCTGTCCGAAGCGTTCATCGCCGAAGGATTGATTACCACGCGGGCCTACCTCGGGCCGCAGAATCTGGCTTCCGGCGTGCTGACGGTGAATGTCATTGCCGGCAGGATCGCCGGATATACGCTCAATGGCACGCCGTTGCGTCCGGTTCCAGAAGGCGCCCGCTTGTTCGATACCGTTGGCGGCGGACTGGTGACGGATGCCGGCACCGCATGGGCATTCCCGGCCAGCCCGGGAGACGTGCTGCGCCTTCCCGACGTCGAACAGGGCGTCGACCAGATCAACCGCCTGCGGCGCAATCAGGCCGCGCTGCAAATCCTGCCCGGCCAGTCGCCCGGCGAGTCGGTGGTGGCCGTCACCAATCGCTATGGCGATCGGATTTACTACGACATCGGCATCGACAACTACGGCGGAACGCAGACCGGTAAGCAGCGCTACCGGTTTGGCGCGGAGGCCGGCAACCTCATCGGCCTGCAGGAATCGATCGGCATGAATTTCATCGGGACGCGCGACAGCAATGCGCTGGTGATGTCCAGCGCGGTGCCGATCGGTTATCAGACCTTCAGTTACACCACGTCGGTCTCCGAGTACCAGCAGACCATCGGCGATATCGCCTTGCTCCAGGGGCGAAGCTTCAGCCAGATCTTTGGTTGGAACTCGGTGCTGACACGCTCGCGTACCGGCCGTACCAGCTTCGACCTGACGCTGACGAAGACGCGATCCGAACGCAGCGTCAATGGCATCGACCTGTCTCCGCAGCGGTTGACCGTGGTACGTGCGGGCCTCAATGGGCTGGTGCGCTTCGCGGCGATGGGACAGCCTGCGACGTCTACCTATGACATCGGGGTGTCGCGTGGCCTGCGCTGGCTGTCCGCTGTCGAGGATGCAGGCGGCATCGGCCGCGACGAAGCGCACAACCAGTTCACCAAGCTCGACGCGACGGCGACGCTCCAGGCGACGCTGGGCTCGATCGCCGGCGCGTCGCTCGGCTATCGAGGGCTGACGCGCATGCAGTACAGCGACGTTGCGCTATTCGGTACGCAGCAGATCTTCCTCGGCGGCATGAGTTCAGTACGCGGCTTCAACGAAGGAGGGATCGCCGGAGACAGCGGCTTCTACGTGCGTAACGAACTGGCGTGGCAGAACGCGCCGGCCTGGCAGGACGCTCGCATCGAGCCGTACGTTTTCCTCGACGGCGGCAAGGCACATCTGGTGGCCCAGGGCGGTTGGCCCACGCTGATGGGTGCGGGCCTGGGCGTTCGGGCTCAGTGGAAGGTCCGCCAACAGATGCTGTCGGCAGAAGTGCTGCTCGGCCGCGCCCTGATTCAGCCCGCCTTGCTGGGCGAAAAGGCAACCGTATTGCTGGCCACATTCAATTGGTCGATCTAGGTCGAAGACATCAAGGAATCAAAGGAATCGCGTCATGAAGAACTTCAAGGATCCGCTGAAATCGTCCCTGGCAAGCCTGACCATCGCCGTGCTTGCCGCCGCCACGCCGACGGCTCACGCCGCAAACAAAGCGGCCACCGACGCCCGGGCTGCCGGGAAGACTGCGTCGGAAGGCCCGTTGCCCGCTGGGGTGGCCGCCCGCGTCAACGGTGTTCCCATTCCCGAGGAACAGCTGCAGCAAGCCATCAAGGCGCTCAATACGCCGGAGACGCCTACGCTGCGTGAGTCGGTCAAGAACCAACTGATCGCTCGGGAGCTGTTCCGCCAGGCCGCCGAGAAGCGGAACTACGACGTCCGGCCCGGCGTGAAGGCCGCGATGGAGCAAGCCAAGACCACGGCCATGATGCAGGAGTACCTGCGCGATGCGGTCAAGCCGCCGCCCGTCAGCGAGGGCGACGTACGCGCGAAGTTCGACACCATCGTCGCGACGCTCGGTGAGTTCGAGCTCAAGCCCAGTGCCATCGTGGTGAAGGACGCCGCGACGGCGCAGACCGTGCTCGAGCAGCTGCGAAAGGGGACTGATTTCGCGCAACTGGCGCGCCAGTACGGCCAGGGGCCCTCGGCCGCGCAGGGCGGGGCGCTCAACTGGGTGTCGTTCAAGCTGCCGCTGCAGGAAGGCAATACGCAGAATTGGCCGATGCCGCTCGCGCAAGCGCTGTCCCAACTGCCGGAGGGCGGGGTGTCGCCGTCGCCCGTGCAACTGGGCGACAGCTTCTGGATCCTGCGCGTCGACGCCAAGCGCCCCACGCAGATTCCTCCGTATGACCAGATCAAGGGGCCGCTGCGTGCTCAGCTGGAACAACTGGCGCTGCAGAAGGCGACCGAGCAGGTTGTGGTCGAGCTGATGAAGAGCGCCCGCATTCAGCAGTAGTCAGGCAACACCGTTTCAAGTGCACCGCCCTGTGTCGGGACAGGGCGGCGGCTGGCGAAGAGTCCGGCCGTAGGCAAGGCAAACAAGAAGAAGCGCAGACATAGCGATGAACAAGCGTAATCGGGTCGTCTTCGGTCAACTGGAACAGGGAGCGGTGGCGCGCGACGTCGCACGCGACGGCGTGGCATTGCACGAGCGTAGCAGCGAGACGCCTGCCACCGGCCATCGTTTGTGGCAGCGCGTTCTCGCCGGTAGCGTCGCCGTGCTGACATGGCTGACACCGTTCTCGATTTCGCTGGAACAGGATCGCCGCGCCGCTGGTGCGCTGAATGCTGGCCAGCGCGCCTTGACCGACGAGATGTGGGAGGGGCTGCGCGCGCTCACCGCGCTCCAGGTCCGCTTTGGACTGCAGGCCGCGCATGCCACGCCGATCGTCGACCCGAACGCGCCGATCGTCTTCCGCCCCACCATCACGCAGACCACCGGCGCGGGCGGCGGCGTGCCGGTCGTCAACATCGCGGCCCCGAATGCCGCGGGCATTTCGGTCAACCAATACCAGCAGTTCAACGTCGACCCTGTCGGCCTGATCCTGAACAACAGCCTGATGGGCGGCACGTCGCTCACCGGGGGCCAAGTCGACGCCAACCCGAACCTGGGCAACCGTACGGCAAGCACGATCCTGAACGAGGTGACCTCGACGGGCGCGGGCTATGCCACCTATCTCCGTGGCCCGCTGGAGGTCTTTGGCGCCCCGGCGAACGTCATCATTGCCAACCCCAACGGCATCGCGACGCAGGGCGTTGGCTTCACCAATACGTTCGGCGTGACGCTCTCCACCGGCCGGCCACAGTTCCTGTCGGCGCCCGGCGGTGGGCTGACCGACTTTGCAAACGCCCGCGCGCTGGCGTACGACGTTCGAGGCGGCCATGTTCAGATCGAAGGCAATAGCGGCGTCAATGGCCCCGGTGCCGGGATCGAAGGTACGGTCGGGGCGATCGATCTGATCGGCGAGACCGTCGGGGTCAATGCACCGCTGTACGCGGGTAATCGCATCAACATCGTGGCCGGCCGGCAGCAGGTCGCCACGGCAAGCAACGGCGATACCGGCACGACCTATGCGACCTCGGCCAATGGCGCTGCGAATACCGCGGCTGCCATCGTCGCGGCGAACGGCGGGGCCAACCGCGGTTATGCGGTGGACGCGACGGCATTTGGCGCGATCACGGCCGGCCAGATCCAGGTGGTCGGCACCGCTGCCGGCATGGGCGTGCGCATGGATGGCCAACTGGCGGCCAATGCGAGCGATCTCGATATTTCTGCCAATGGCGATCTGACGTTGGCCGCTACGGCAGCGCAACGGCAGGCGACGCTCAAGTCCAGCGGAAACGTCGCGCTGAGCGGCACGCAGCTCGGCGTGGAAGGCTATGCGATCAGTGCCGACGGCGACGTGACGTCGAGCGGCACGCTGCAAGCGGGCAAGACCTTGACGGTCGACGCCGGCCGCAATGCCCGGATTGCCGACGCCCAGGCAGGCGGCGACATGAAGCTCGCGGCGGGCGGCAGTCTTCAAACCGGGAAGCTGCAGGGCGGTGGCGCGCTATCGATGAAGGCGGCCGCCGGCGACCTTCACCTTTCGGACGAGACCACGGCGACCGGCGCCGTGACGCTCGACGCCGCCGGGGATGTCACCGTTGCGGCGCAGCTCGGCGGGGAGTCCGTCGCTGCCAACGCAGGCCGCGACGTCAATATCGCCGCCGACGGCACGGTGCTTGGCAAGGGTGGTACCACCCTTGCGGCAGCGCGCAATGTCACGGTAGACGGCAAGGTCAGCACCGACGGCAACCTCGGCATAGCGGCAGGGCAGAACCTGGCGGTTTCCGGCCAAGTCACGGCCGGCAAGCAGGCAACGCTGAGCGCGGCGGGCGATACCACCGTCTCCGGGTCGCTCGCCAGCGGGACCGCCACATCCGTGAACGCCGGCGGGAACATCGGCATCCAGGGCTCGATGCTCGCGGGCACCGATGCCGACCTGCGCGCCGGCAATGCGCTCGACGTGTCGGGTGTCCTGATCGCCCAGAAGCGCGGGACGCTTGAGGCCGGCCGCGATATCTCCGGCGCCGGTTCGGTGGCCTTCGGCGAAAGCGGTTCGCTGACCGCTGCCAACGACGTCGCCTTGACCGGCAAGCTGCTGTCCAATGACCTGGCGATCCGTGCCGGCAACGGCATCAGCGTCAAGGACGTGCAGGTGGGCGGCGCTCTCGATGTCGTCGCGCAGGGTCTTAACGGTGGAGGTGACATCGCGCTGAACGGCAATGTCGCGTCGGTTGCTGGCGCGACATTGAGCGCGCAGCGCGATGTCACCATCGACGGATCGCTCGCCGGCGGCGCCGATGTCGCCATCGCGGCGGGCCGGAGTATCGGCGTCAGTGGCAATGTCGAAGCGATCAAGTCGCTGGCATTGTCCGCAGCGGCCGGCAATATCACCGCGAGCGGCGACCTGACCGCCGGCGACAAGTTGACGGCCAATGCCGTGGGGGACATCGCGCTGAGCGGCGCTACCAACGTCGTGGGCGATATGACGCTGAACGCCGGTCACGACGTCAGGACGACCGGAGATACGTCTGCGAAGGGCGCAGGCCATATCACGGCGGGCAACGACGTAATTCTCGGCGGCTCCAACGCGATTGCCGGCAATGCGACGATCGACGCCGGGCGCGATGCCAACATTGCGGGCACCTTGCAGGCGAAGGCGGTGGACATCACCGGCGGCCGCTCGGTGTCGCTCGCCAACGTTCAGGCGAACGACAGCTTGGCCGTGCGTGCCAATGGAAATGACAACGGCGGCGACATCACGATCGCCGGCACCGTGGAGGGCGCTGGCACCGGTACATTGACTGCGACACGCGACATCGTTGTCGATGGCGCGTTGAAGACCGCGGGTGCACTGAGCACCGATGCGGGCCGGGATACCGTCATCGCCGGCAACCTGCAGTCGAACGGCAACGTCTCGCTGCAATCTCGGGGAGGCTCGCTGCGCAGCACCGGGGATATTCAGGCCGGGGGTGATCTGGCGATCGATTCGGCGCAGAACATCGCGCTGGGGCCGAAGTCCACGACGGCGCTCGGGCATACGTCGCTGACCGCTGGTGGCGATATTTCGCTCGATGGCAAGCTCGTCGGCCAGGGTGATGGCACGCTCAAGGCTGGCGGCGCAATTGCCGGCGGCGGCGATACGGCATTCGGGCTCGCGACGAAGGTCAGCTCACGCGGCGATACGAATCTGACCGGCTCGCTACGCGGAGGAACCGTTCAGGCTGAGGCCGGCGGCAACACCACGTTGCATGACGTGCAGGCGGGTTCGACGCTGACGTTGGTGTCTGGCCGGGACATGAAGCTGACCGGTGCCATCGTTGGCGGCGCCGAGGTCAGCGCAACCGCGGCCGGCAACCTCACCGTCGATGGCGGCATGCAGTCGGTCACCGGCATGACCTTGAACGCGACTGGTGGATCGGTTTCGAGCAACGGCACTCTTGCCAGCCAAGGAAGCCTCGATATCGGGGCGGGGACCGATATCCGGCTCGCTGGAAATTCGACCGCAGGCGGCCAAACGACGCTGTCCGCCGGGCAAGACGTGGTCGTCTCCGGCGTGCTGCACGGCCAGTCGGATGGCGCGGTGATGGCCGGGCGCGATGTCACCGGCGCGGGCACGATTGCGTTCGGTAACGGCACGACGGTCGCCGCAGGACGCGACGTGGCGCAGGACGGCCTGATCCAGGGCCAGGCAGTACAAATCCTCGGCGGCAATGCCGTCAGCGTGCGCAATGTCGAATCGGCATCGACGCTCGACATCGAATCGTTGGGCAATGGCGGAGCGGGGGATGTCCGTATCGCCGGCACGGCGGCGGCCAGCGGTGCCGCACGCATCGATGCGGCACAGGACATCGCCGTGGGCGGCAAGCTCGCCGCGGGCGGTGCCATCGTCATGGATGCACAGCGACATGTCGACGTGGCGGGCGCCGTCGAGTCGGTGGGCAACCTGTCGGTGTTGGCGCGGCAGGGCAATCTGCACGCCACCGGCGGCTTGAACAGCGGCGGCACGCTCGACGCGATCGCCGGACATGATCTGACGACCGGTGCGAGTACCACGGCAGTGGGCGCCATCGCGCTGACGGCCGGGCGTGATGCCACGCTGAACGGTACCCTGGTGGGCTCGGCCGAGGGCACGATTCACGCCGGTCGCGACGTGCTGGGTGGCGGCACCCAATCGATGACGCAGGCGCTGACGATCGAAGCAGACCGGAACATCGCCCTGACGGGCAATATGCAAGCCGATCGCGTTCAGGCTGTCGGCGGCAATAACGCCTCGCTGAACAACGTCGTCTCGTCGACCACGCTGACGCTGGCGGCCAATGGCAACGCTGGCGAGGGCGATGCCGCGCTGACCGGCACGGTGGGCGTGCCAGGCACGGTGAACGTGACGGGTCACCGCGATGTCAACGTAAGCGGCGCACTGACGGCGGGTGCAACCACCCAGCTCGATGCGGGCCGCGACGTGACCGTGACCGGCTCGGTGCAGTCGGTTGACGATCTTGCGCTGCGGGCAGACACGGGCAGTGTCACCGTCTCTGGCAACGCGGTGACCAATGGTGCCTTGTCCGCTTCGGCTGACCAGGACATCAACCTCGCAGGACAGGTATCGTCCGCCGACAAGCTGTCGGCCCAGGCCGGGCGTGATATCGCCATGACCGGTGCAATCGCGGGACAGCGCGATGGCGAATTCGTTGCCGCGCGGGATGTGCGAGGCAACGGGACCGCGGCCTTTGCGAACGCCGCGACCGTGCAGGCCGGACATGACACTGCGCTGACTGGCAGCCTGCAAGGCGCGACCGTCGCGGTGACGGCGGGCAACTCGGCCGGACTGGGAGCGGTCCAGGCCGTCAGCGGCGGGCTCACTGTCAATGCCAACGGCACGGCCGGGGGCGGCGACATTACGGCGACAGGACCGATCACGGCGATCGGCGACGTTTCGCTGCAGGCCGTGCGCGATATCTCCGCACGAGGCGCCATCAATGGCGGAGCCGCCGGTACGCTGAATGCGGTGCGCAATGTCGCCGTCGGCGGGGATATCAATACAGTCGGGGACCTCTCGGTCACCGCGCGAGATGGAAGCGTCCACGTAGCCGGCATGGCGACGCAGGGCGACCTGACACTGTCTGCAGGCTCCGATCTGCGCGCTACCGGTGCGGTGGCATCGGCAGGTTCCACCGATATCCAGGTCGCTCGCGACATCGCCCTCGATGGCGGTATTGCGGGGCAAGGCGCGGGCACGATCAGCGCGGGCGGCAACTTTTCCGCCGCCGCGGCCGCGTTCGGTACGCAGGCCACACTCACCGCTGGCCGGGATCTGACAGTTACCGGTTCCACCGCCACCAACGGCGCGCTGACCGCGACCGCAGGCAACAGCCTGTCGCTCGGCGACGCGCAGGCAGGCGACACCATTCGCCTGACAGCCAACGGAACCAGCGGTGGCGGAGACGTTACCGTGGGCGGTCTCACGGTGTCGGGCGGCTCGACGACCGTCACGGCAGCGCGCGATGCCGCGCTCAATGGCGGCGTACTGAGCTATGACGCGGTGACGGCCACTGCCGGCAGAAACCTGACGGTTGGTGGGCCGCTCAGTGCGAATGCGGATGCCACGCTGACAGCAAGCACCGGCAATCTCTCCGTGACCGGCGACACCACGGTCGTGGGCAATCTGAACGCCAGGTCCGGCGCCAATCTCGCGCTCGCGGGTGGGCTGGTCAATGGCGACACGACGCTGTCGTCCGGCAATGGCATGACCCTGACCGGCGCGCTGTTCGGACTGGGCAGCGGCACCATTGACGCGGGCGGCAACGTTGTCGGCGGTGGCGCGCTCAGCTTTGCCGAAGATATCGGCATTCGTTCGGGCGGCGCTATTGCGCTCGGCAATATCGAAGGGGCCGGCAAGCTGACGGCAACCGCCGCCGGCGATGCGGCATTCGGCAAGACCACGGTGGTCGGCGATATTGCGGTCACCTCGTCAGCGGGCAGCGCAACGTTCACCGGACCCATGGCGACCGGCGGCAATCTGAACATTCAGGCAGCGCGTGATGTGACCACTGGCAGCCTCTCCGCGATGGGAGCGGTCAATGTCACGGGATCGGGAGGCAACGTCAGCGTGGCAGGCATCTCGGCCAATGGCGATGCCACGGTGCGGGCCGGCCAGACGCTTGCGTCGAGCGGCAGCAGCACCGTCGCGGGGCAGGTGGATCTGGCTGGACGCGACGTCGTGTTGTCCGGCTCGCTTGATGGCTCGAGGAACGTCAAGGTCGCCGCGCAGCAGACGTTGGATGCTGGCCGCATGCAGGTCGTCTCCGCCGGCAATACCACGCTGAGCGGCAACCATGTTGTGGTCGGCAACGCGATCGTGGGCGGCTCGCTGGACGTGCGCGCCACTGATCAGCTGGCGGTTACGGGACAGCAAGTGTTGGTGGTGGGTGGGGCATCGCTCCATGGCGGAAACGGGGTTACCAACTCCGGCAACGTATTGTCCGGCGGCAATCTCACCGTTTCCGGCGGGAACGTGGTCAATCACGCCGGCGCTTCGCTCGCATCGACCAGCGCCACCACTATTCAGGGCGGCAGCCTGACCAACGCCGGCGTGGTGAATGGCAATACCACGCAGGTATCGTTGACGGGCGGTTTGACCAACAGCGGTTCGCTGATGGGTCTGAACGCGCTGAACATCACCGCCGCCTCACTGAACAATGGCGGCGGCCTGCTGTTCGCGGGCAATCCGAACGTGGCGAATGGCGCTGCGGGAGACATGTCGCTGACCCTGACGGGCGGCGATGGTTCGTTCTACAACGGCTACGGTCATATCCTGGCGCAACGCGATCTGGGCATCTCGGCCGCCAACATGGCGTTCGACCCGTCGCAGGGAACCATCAGCCAGGCAGGCCAGCTTCGCATCAATGCCGGCTCGATTTATGTCTCCGGGACATGGAATACCGGCGGCCAGGGCGTCTATGCCAATGGCTACAACGGCTTCACCAACGCCGGCCGTATCGACGGCACGGCGCCGATGACGCTGGCTACCGGAGGCATGTTCACCAATACCGGCCAGATCAGCGCAGGCGATCTGACCATCAACGGCACGATCAACAACGCGGTCGACGCCGTCATTCATTCGAACAGCAACTTGACGCTCAATGGTTCGGGGACGAACCGGGGCACGCTGGAGGCGCAAGGAACGATCGCCGTCAACGGCGGCTGGTATGACAACCAGTTGGGCGTCACGCAGGCGGCAGGTGACATTCGCTTCAATCTGGGTGGCGATCTGCAGAACACCGGCGGGATGATCACGGCTGGCCGCGACATCTCGATCCAGGCGAATCGGGTCATCAACGATCAGACGGCGCCGACCGGGCAGACGACTACGACGACGCGGGTCGATGATCGGGAGCTGTTGTTTTCGAATGTGATCGGCACCGTTACAGTGGGCCACTACCGTGATCAAGAAAGCAGTGAGATCGTTCATTCGACCCACACGGTGACACTAGGCGACCTACTCGCGCCTATGGGTGCGAACGCAAACACGGCGGACAGGGTGGCATTCGAATTGACCCGGATCGCGATTGGTGAGACGACCGACGATAACAATTCGACAATCTACGGAGAAGGTTGGAAGGTTGCGCCATCGTTGAGCACGGCCTTGCCGAGTGTCTTGCTGCCCGAGGTGTATCAGACGACCACGACGCAACAGCCAGGCACGTCGGGCGTTATTTCCGCCGGTGGCTCCATTTCCATGGTCGCCAACGAGCTTTCCAATCGTGGTGGACAAATATCAGCGATTGGCGGTGTCCAGCTGAACATCCAATCGCTCGCCAATGGCGCTGTGGCGCCAACGATGGTCAATCAATCGATCAGAACGGTCGATCAGAGCCAACTTACCGCCTTCCTGAACGCGTTGAATGAGTTGGGTCGTATCGCCTATTCGGGCGAATTTGATTCCTATTCCGGTACCCCTCCGCTGTACAATTTCAACTTGCAAGCCCCCGCGGCAACGTCGACTGGCACCCTCACGTCCTCGATGCCGCTCGGCCTGATCGCCGCCGGCAGCAACCTGACCATTAGTGGCGGCAATCTGGTCAACGAAGGCATCCTGTACGCCGGCAACAACGTCGTCATCAATGCGCAGAGCCTGACGAACCAGGGCGGCACGCGGCAGGACTACTCCACGCAGGTTGGCTGCGCAGCCGGCGTGCCAGATACCTCTTGCGGTACAGCCGGTCGCCCGCGTGGCAACGATCCGAACACGACGACCTTCAGCTATCACGAGCAGAATGCGTCAATCTACGCTGGCAACGACCTGATCATTGCTGCGGGCCAGACCAGCAACACCTACGGCAACCTGATCGCCGGCAACGACATCGTGATCGGCGGCGTCGGCTCGACGGCAGGATCGACGACGCCGGCAAAAAGCCTGACCAACAACTCCGGTAATATCGTCGCCGGCAACAATATCGAGCTCAATGTCGAAGGCGCGATCACCAATACGTTGCCGCCGCCGGTCACGGTGCACGAGAACTATGGGAAGAAGGAGCAGTACGCCGGCTGCATGACGGCGGGTGGCTACAAGGAGAGCTACTGCGAAGCCTATGTCGATTACCAGGCCGGCAGCTCCTCGGTTATCTCGGCCGGCAACAAGCTGAACATCAACGCCGGATCGCTGACCAACGTCGGCAGCCTGATCTCCGCCGGCGCGAATGCAGTGATCAATGTCGCCGGCCCGGTGGTCAACAACGCGCAGACGCTGAATGCCTACTGGCACTCCCATTGGGTCCAGAAGACCGGCATGTTCCGCAGCGACAAGCGGCACGATGTGTGGGCTTGCGGATCGGCGGAGCAATGCGCGCAACTGTACGGCAGCGCGTATACCGCTACCGGCGGCACCATCAATCCGCCTACGCCTGTCGGCAATATCGCCGCGACCATCCAGGCCCCGAACCTCTCGATCACCTCGGGCGGCCAGATCCAGAACGTCGGCAACGTGCTGGGCACGGAGGTGTCGCTGACCGGCCTCAAGCTGATCAACGGCATCACCACGGCCAATACCTACACGCCGCGCGTCAACGCGCCGTCGCAGGTGATCTCTCTCACGCCGCTGACCATGCCGGGGCTCAACCTCGGCGTACCGCGCGCCGTCGGCAACGGTAGCCTGCCGACGCCCGTGCCGGGCAGGGCGACCTATATCGATGGTCAACTAAGCCCCGCGTTGTCGGCCGGCTTCGGCCCACAGATTCTGCTTGACAACCTGCCGGCGACGCTGCAGCCGGGGTCGACGCTGTTCTACTACAACCCGGAGGAAGAGAACCTGCTGCTGCAGCAGGCCGCGCTCAAGCAAACCGGCAAAGCCAGCTTTATCGATGGCCTGGCGCCCGACAGCAAGCAGAACCTGTCGGTCGCTCAGGTCGAAAAGGCGATCCTGTACCAAAACGCACTGGAATACGCCCAGGCCAATGGCGTCCAGCTTGGCGAGGCCCTGACGCAGGCTCAGGTCAACGAGCTCGACAAGCCGATGCTCTGGTACGTGGAGCAGACGGTTCCCGACCCCAGTTGCACGGCGACCGGCACCGCGACCTGCCCGACCATCACCGCGCTGATGCCGCAGATCTATCTGCAGGCCGATATGCAAGCGATGTCGGCGGGCGGAAATATCAGCGGGCATAACGTCACGCTCAATTTCAATCAGGATGGGAATGGAAGCATCCTGAATACCGGCAGCATCGCGGCTGGCGGAAAGCTGACGGTTAACACGCAATCGCTGACCAATCAGGCCAATGTGGTGGACATTGGCGAGATCTGGAGCAATGTGCCACGCGGCTATCTGAAGGTTACCGGCACACAGGTCCAACCGGGCGGCTTCATCAGTGCCGCCAACATGGATCTGAATGCGCAGACCATCAACAGCATCGGCGGCATTTTGCAGAAGCTGGATGAGGATGGGACCGTCAATCAGGCCGGCACGCAACAACTACTGGCGGAGCTGGAACGCAAGTTCGGAAGCGACTTCACCCACGTGGAGTTGAAGGACGATCTTCACTCCGAGTTTGTGAAGAAGGGTGGTTCCTTCGGAGCGTTGCAGATCATCGCGATCGCGGCCGCTATCGTGGTGACCATTGTCACCTACGGCGCCGCAAGCGGCGCTGTGGGGGCCGCGACCGGGGCCACCACCGCTGCGGCTCAGGCGGGCGCTACCGCCACGGCAATGGGGGCGACCGCGACAGGCGCTGCCACGGCCGCCGCGCAGGCCGGCGGTGCAATGATGGCGGCCACTGCTGGCGCTTCTGCTGGCTTGGGCAATATCGCTATCTCGGCTGCAATCGCCGGCATGGCGGGAAGCGCAACGAGCCAACTGATCGGGACAGGTCGACTGGATGTCGGCAAGACGCTGGCGGCGGGCGCGGTGTCGGCGATTACCGCCGGCCTTACCAACGGAATCACCTACGACGGGGCCAGCGGAATCGGCTTCAATACCGGGGCTTCTGTACCGGGGATTACAGCGCCAAGCCTGTCCAACCTCGCCGGGATTCAATCCATCGGCAACAGCCTGGTGCCCCAAGCCGGCACGGCCGTGGCCGGCAACCTTCCTGGGCAGGCACTTGCCGTAGTAGCCAACGCGGCGATTTCGTCTGGAGTACAAACCGCGATTCAAGGCGGGAGCTTCGGCGAAGCGTTGAAGGGCGCTTTGATCCAGGATCTGGCCGCAATCGGCGCGTTCTCGATCGGTAACATCGCTACTGATCCCACTTCCATTTTGGCTCAGGGCAGTGCTGGCTATGTAACTGCACACGGTTTACTAGGCTGTGTGGCCGCAGCGATGAACGGCCGAGAATGCGCTGCCGGGGCGGTGGGAGGTGCGTCAAGTGCTATTGTGGCGCCGCTGGTTCGAGATGACATCTACGGTGGCAGCCAGACGGTCGCCAACAACCCCGACGGTACGCAAAGTACTCGCTACGAGAACGTTGGCTACAACGCTCTCACGGTCGCACTCACTACGCTAATCGGTGGGGCTGCAGGCGAACTACTCGGGATGGACGCCATCTCCGCCGCATATGCCGCACAAAACGAGGTGCTCAACAACGCGCTTTCGTCGAAGCTGATCTCGGAAAAAAGCCAAAAGATGGCCCGATGCGCTCGCGACGCAATGTGCGAATATCTCGTCGCAGTAGAGTACCGCCTGAAGAGCAATGCGCAGACAGCGGACTTCATACAGAGGCTGGGTGATCCGAACCGGCGCACACTGCTCGGTTTAAATCTCCGAGGAGAGCGGGCAGAGATTGAGCAGCTGCTTACAAACCCGGACTGCCAGAATGTATGCCGAGACAGTGCCCAAGCAAGTCTCGTCGAATACGACAGGCAGATCGCGATGGTCAATAACTCGACTATCAGAGATCTGAATCGGGAATTTCTCCAGGAGGTTGCGCTCACTGTCGCAGGAGGTTTACTTGTACGTGCTTTTCGTGCCGGCGCCGCCGCGGTAGAAGTGTCGTCGGGCGGCACGCTCGGCACGGTCGCTGAGGCGAATTTCGCACAATCGGCAATTCGCGCCAACGAGATGTTCAGTGTCGAGGGAGCCGCAAAGTATAGCCAACTTGCCGGGCGGCCCATAGCGACGGTGGACGATTTGGCGGCGGCTATTCGGGATGGACGTATTTCACCAAGCCAACTACCAATAGATTTTGTCGATATGAACGGCACGAGGTTGATTCTGAATACGCGAACGTCCGTCGCACTTGACCGAGCTGGCATACCTAAGTCAAGCTGGTACGGAAGTAATAGGACAGGCGTCAAGGTACCTGGCATGGAAAGCACTACGTTTGATGATTTGGCGGGGGCACAGCTGCGCAACAATAAGCTACCGCCGACCGGCACCCCCAATATCCCCAAGGGAGGGAAGCAATGAAAACAGGCCGTTGTATAGAAATTCTCGACCCGTATGAATGGCTGCCAGCATACGGTGAGAATGCCGTTTCGCTGGCCAACAACGGCCTCGAGCTCGTTGTCTCTATTGAGTATGACGGCGACAACGGCGCTGTTCTTCGGAAGGAATTATTGTTTGAAAGCGTTTGCTTTTTTTATAGAGCGTCGATGCCCGGGCCATGCATGCTGGACGTAATTCATGATAGCAAACCGACGCCATCCAACTTAGGTGCTCTCGTAAAGTACCCGGACTCGGAGGCAGCGCTCGCATGGGCGAAGCACTTTGGTGGAACTCGTGAGGTGAATCACTATAGGATCATGTTTCTTTCTGAGAATTTAGTGATAGAAGTAATGGCCTCAAGTGTAACGCTGAGGTAGATAATCATTCCATCTGGAGATATTGCGCGGGCACGAAGTCAATCAGCCAAACCCCATTTTCGGCTTGATAAAAACGATAACCATCCGAATGCATGCGCCAGCACTCAATTTTTAGAACAGCGGCTTCCCCATATCGACGGCCATTGGCTAATGCAGTCTCCATATCCGCTTCGAGATGTACATGATGCCGCGAACCGGGCTTCAGCCCGTTTTGCATTATGGAATGCAGAAAGCGCCTAGCCGTTCCATGATACAGAATATCGGGTGGTGTTTTTTCCCTGTGCGATTGTTTTACCTGAGGCGTCGAATGTCCCTGAAGTGCGCGAATCCGATTTCCATCATTTGAGATGGCGAAGCGGACCTTCTCACTCTCTGAGACTATGCTTCTTAGTATGGCGCGATCAAGGAATTGCCCGGCCTGCGCTGCGCCCGTGATCAATTGGTCAATATCTGCCCACCCTTCAATGTCGAGCTGTAGGCCAATCGTACGTGGTTCATGACGAAGAACATAGCTCAGGAATTTGCTTGCCTGAGTTCGTTGCTTGTTATTCAATGTAACACTCCCAATCCATTGCAGTTGGTGCGGTTGTTTAGATATTAGCTGAATTAAAGGCTCCCTGCTATGTGCTTTACTATCTTCACGACGCCATATTTTGATTGAATCTGCGGTTGTCGCCCTTTGTGTCGCGAGGCATTCACATGCCGGTCGTTGCATTTTAGAGTAGGGGAGTTCCCGCGCGATGGTGAGTTTGAGACGAGAATTGGTGCGTCGCACAAGGAGGCCATGCGGCTGATGACAGAAAATCAGACGGCCTTGTGGCAAATTGAACAGGCAAGGCGGCTCGGCTAATGACCGTCTTGGTCGACAAGCCGTAATTGGCATGGCCGGTCACCTTCAAAGAAGTTGGCAGGCGCATCCCCGGCCTTCAAGGCATCGCTCGCGAGATGCCCGCGCTGTGGAGCAGGTTCTCATCGAATATAATGGTCTTGGGAGGAATGCGGGATCGTTGATGAATAGAATTAACAGTATCGCGATGACTAATTCCATGTGTGCCGAGTCGTTGTATCGTGGGGCGGCTATATTGAAGTCTGTTGGACATTATGGGTTTTGATAATGATTAAGACCGGTGATGTTTTTTCAATAAATACATCTAATGGTTTGGCATATTTTCAGTTTGTAAAGCAAAACAAACTGATGGGGTCGTTGATACGCGTGCTGCCCGGCATACATGGAGAAGAGCCTTCATGCTGGGAGGATTTTGTAGGGCAAAGCACCAATTTTTGGATTTTCTTTCCTGTCTCGGCGGCACTAAAAAACGGAATCATTAGAAAGGTTGCAAATCATAAGGTCCCGGATCATGCTAAGGAGTTTCCGTTATTTCGTGCCGGTGTAAGGCATCCTGAGACGGGGAAGGTGGAAACGTGGTGGTTGTGGGATGGCGAGAAGGAATGGCCCGTCGGTGACATCACCGAAGATGAACGAAAGTTGCCGATACGTGCGTCGTGGAACGACACCATGCTCGTCCAGCGCATTCAGGAAGGGTGGCTTCCTGAAAACGACCCACGGTAGTCGACTGGGGAGTGATAAGACGGCGGCAACTCTGGACGACCGGATTCGATCATGTGAGCGGGTGGAAGATCGTGATCCTACGTGTGGCTCAATCACTAAGGGACGCTACATTCGAAGCCGGGAACCAGTTCTAGTTTTTTAGGCCTGTGCGCAGGAAAGGGAACATCATCCGACAGCTGACCTTATCGCAATATCTTCAGATCGATATAGACCTGATTCGTCTCCCGGAACGCCGCCGCCCCTCGTGACATCCATCCCCATGAAGACCCGATCGCCCACGCCGCCCGGCGCCGAGGCCATCGGGTTCGTTTAGTGGAGGAGCGATGCCATGAAGCACATCCTGACGGCCTTATCCCTATGCTGCGCCGCCACAATCGGGTGGGCCCAATCCCCAAACGACGCCCAAATCGCGGCCATTGTCGTCACAGCCAACCAGGTCGACATCGACGCCGGCGAGCTGGCGCGAACGAAGGCGAAGTCCAAGGACGTGAAGGAGTTCGCTGACTTGATGGTCACAGACCACTCCAGCGTCAACAAGTCCGCAATGGACCTGGCCAAGAAGCTCGATCTCAAGCCTGAAGACAACCCGACCGCGCAGACCCTGAAGCGTGGAGGGGAAGCAAACATCGCCAAACTGAAGGGGCTCAAGGGTGAAGCGTTCGATCGGGCCTATGTCGATCAGGAGGTCGACTATCACCAGGCCGTGCTCAATGCACTGGACAAGACCCTGGTGCCGAGCGCGAGCAACGCCGAATTGAAGGCGCTGCTGGTCAAGGTGCGGCCGGCCTTTGTCGCGCATCTGGAGCATGCGAAGCAGTTGCAGGCCTCGCTGCCCAAGAGCAAGACCGTCACCAAGAACAAGAAGCCATGATTCGCAGCCGGGGGACCGTCCTGGGGTCGCTGGTGCTGGCGGCGATCCTTGGCGGCACGGAAGTCGGCGCGGCGACCTATATTGTCACCATCGAGGGCATGGAATTTCGTCCTTCGACATTGGTGCTGCACCGCGGCGATCGCGTCGTCTGGGTCAATCAGGATCTCGTGCCGCATACCGCGACCGCGGCGGACGGTAAGGGCTTCGATTCCGGCCATATCGCGCCCGGTGCGTCATGGGAGCTTGTGGTGCAGGGCCAAGGATCGCTGCCCTATGTCTGCACGCTCCATCCGACCATGCAGGCGGTGCTTGAGGTTCGCAAGCGATGATCCCTTCCAGTGCAACAACGCTCGCCACCGGCAATCCGCATCACGATGACCAGGAGCTTGCCCAGCGTATCGCGGCGGGCGATCGTGCCGCGTTCGAGCTGCTGATCCGGCGAAACAATCGCCGCCTGTACCGCCTGGCGCGCGCGGCGCTGCGCGACGACGCGGAAGCCGAGGACGCATTGCAGGAGGCCTATCTGTCGGCCTATCGCGCGATCAGTGAATTCCGCGGCGACGCGGCGCTGGCAACGTGGCTGTCGCGGCTGGTACTGAATCAATGTCTCGGTCGATTGCGCCGGCACGCGCGCCGCGAGAAGGTGATTCCGATGGTGGCTTCATCGGGGGATGACGCTATGGAGCACGACTATCCCGCACCCGACGACGATGCGCCCGACCGGGCCTTCGCGCGTACCGAGTTGCGCGGACTGATCGAGCGTCAGCTGGACCGCTTACCCAAGGCGTTTCGTCTCGTATTCGTGATGCGGGAAGTCGAGGAAATGAGCGTGGAGGAAACCGCGCAGTGTCTCGATATTCCGGAGGCGACCGTTCGCAGCCGGCATTTTCGTGCGCGAAGCCTGCTGCGCGAGGCGCTGGCTCGCCAAATCGATCTGGCCGGACGCGATCTGTATGAATTCGGTGGCGTGCGCTGCGACCGGATCGTGCAGGGGGTGATGGCACGGTTGGACCGCGAGAACGCAGGCAAGGCCTGAACAAGCCCAGGCCCACAACACCGCCGATAACGCCGCAAGGAGACCCACGATGACTACCTCACTCTGGCGCGGCACCACCAACCCGACCGGATCTCCGATGCTGGTCGAGGACATCCAGACCGACATCGCGATCGTCGGTGGCGGCATTACGGGCGTCAGCCTCGCATGGCGCCTCGTGCAGGCGGGGCGCAGCGTGGTGCTGCTGGAAGCAAATGCCCTGGGCGTCGGCGACACCGGCAACTCCACTGGCAATCTCTATGCGACGGTCAGCAGCGGGTTGCGTGCCCTTCGGCAGAAATGGGGCGACGACGTCGTGCGGCACGTCACGCAGTCGCGCGCAGAGGCAGTGGATTGGATCGAGGAACACGTTCATCGCCTGGGCATCGATTGCGCGTTCCGGCGTTGCCCTTTGGTTCGCTATCCGGCGTTGGCCGATGCGCGCGACGGGATCGAGGCCGAGTTCGAGGCGTCGCTGGCTGCCGGCCTACCAATTCGCAGGGAGGGCGCCTTGCCACCGGGCTTGCCGCACGCCCACGGCGATGCGCTGGTGCTCGAGCAGCAGGCGCAATTCCATCCGCTCGCCTATGTGCTTGCGCTGGCGCGGCATGCCGCCGACCATGGCTGCCGCATCTTCGAGCACTCGCCAGTGATCGAGCTGGACCGTTCGCAACAGCTGCTGCGAACGGAGCGCGGCAGCGTCAAAGCGCAGGACATCGTGTTGGCCACGCATTCGCCGAGCGGCTTTCATCTGATGCAGGCCGGCATGGTGCCGCATCGGGAGTATGGCTTGGCCGCGCCATTGAACGGCGACTCGTTTCCGGCAGGGATTTTCTACGCCGAAGGCAGCGAGCGCTTGTCGGTGCGCGGTCTTGATACCACGCAGGGCAACTACCTCGTATGCGTCGGCCAGACGGCCAAGACCGGTCAGCATGACGCGGCGGCGGCCATGGCCAAGCTCGAAGAATCGGCAAGGCAGCGTCTCGGCATTCGGCAAATTGCCTTTCGCTGGTCCGCGCAGAATTTCCCGTCGCCGGACGGGCTGCCCTATATCGGCAAGGACACGTTCGGCAGCTACGTGGCCACCGGTTTTGCCACCGACGGCCTGACCTACGGCACGCTGGCCGCTGCCATCATCGCTGACCAGATTCTCGAGGTCGACAATCGCTGGAGCGAGCTCTACAAGGCGACGCGGCTGACCGCCGTGAAGTCCGCAAAGGGCACCGCGGAGGAAGTGGTCAGCATGGGCAAGGCGCTGATCCAGGACTATCTGACGCGACGACAGCACGAGCAGCTGCAGAGCCTCGCACCGGGCAGCGCCGCGATCGCGGAACTGGAAGGAGAACGCGTCGCGGCCTATCGCGATCCCGCTGGACGGCTGTTTGCGGTATCGCCGGTCTGCACGCATATGAAATGCATCGTCCATTGGAACGCGGTCGAGGCAAGCTGGGACTGCCCATGCCACGGCAGCCGTTTCGCGCCTGATGGCAGCGTGCTGTCCGGCCCGGCGCTGGCACCGCTGACCATCAAGCTGGTACCGGATCAGGAAAGCGGAACCTGAGCCGACGCGACCGTGCCCGAATCGCCGTCGTTCTGCACTGCGGAAAATGGCGGAAAACCCCAACATGTCGGGGCCTGGAACACCCATTAAGATGAACCGGCAGCAGCGGGACCTCAAGACAACAGCCGGAGACATCAGCATGGATCGACGACAGTTCCTCCGCGCGGCGGCCTGCGCCACCGCGACGCTCGCGGCAACCGGCCTGGCGCCAAGCGCATGGGCGGCGGATTGGCCGAGCCGGCCGATTCGTCTGGTGGTCGCCTATCCGCCGGGCGGCGGCACCGACGTGGTCGCGCGCCTGTTCGCCGACTACTTCACCAAGGTCATCGGCCAGTCGGTGGTCGTGGAGAACAAGCCGGGCGGCGCGACGATCCCGGCCACGCAGGACGTGATTCGCGCGAAGAACGATGGCCATACGCTGCTAGTGACGCTGGGCTCGTCGGCGACTTCCGGCGCGCATATCAACCGCGTGCCCTACGACCCGCTGACCGATCTGACCGCATTGGCGGAGCTCGGCAAGGCCCCGGTCGTGATGGTCGCGAACAAGGACGCGCCATTCTCGTCGCTGAAGGAGTTGATTGCCTGGTCCAAGGCCAATCCCGGCAAGCCGTTGCATTCGGCCTCGTACGGCCCCGGCACCTCGTCGCACTTCGGGCCGCTGCTGTTCAACCGGCTGTCTGGCACCCATATCGAGCCGGTGCTGTACAAGGGCTCGGCGCCGGCCACGCAGGACCTGGTCGGCGGCGTGGTGCCGCTGATGATCGATGGGCTGACCACGGGCGTGCCGCTGTATCAGGCCGGCAAGACCAAGGTGCTGGCGACCACGATTCCGGAGCGGTCCGATCTCGCGCCCGGAGCGCCGACGTTCCGGGAGCTGGGCTTTCCCGAGATGGAGCAGCTGAGCGGTTATTTCGCGCTGTTTGGTCCCAAGGCGATGCCGAAGGAGACCGTGGAAGCGGTATCGGCCGCGGTGCGCAAGGTGCTGGCCGATCCGGCCTATCACAAGCGGCTGGCCGGCGTCGGCGTATTGCCGCCGCAGGCCGTCACGCCGGACGCCTTCGCCACGCAGATCAAGACCGATCATGCCCGCTGGGGCAAGTTCATCAAGGACATCGGCTTCAAGATCGACGGAACCTAGGCGCCGGCGCCAGCTCCCGTACCATCGCGGGATTTCCCATCCGGGGCGCGGTGCCCTATGCTACGGGCTTTGCGTGGCCTGCCGACGCATTGGCTGGGCCAACCGGCCCCGCCGCGGGCGCCACGCCAGCCTGGATCAGAGGACCCCGCCTTGAAGGCCGATAGCAGCGCGTCGACCGTCGACGACTACCAAAACCTGTTCAATCTCGCGCCAGTCTCGTTGTGGCTCGAAGACTATAGCGACCTGAAACGGCATCTCGATGGCCTGCGCGCGCGGGGCATCGTCGACCTGCGCGCCTACCTGCACGGCCATCCCGACGAGGTCGCCCGTTGTTCGTCGCTGATGCGGGTCGTCAACGTCAACCGCCGCACGCTGGAGCTCTACGGCGCCCGGGATCTTGCCGACCTGGTCGGCAATCTGGACAAAGTCTTCCGCGACGACATGTTCGAGCAGCATGTCGAGGAGCTGGTGCAGCTGTGGGAGGGGAAGGGGGCGTTTTCAGGGCAGTCCGTCAATTACACGCTCGACGGCCAGCGTCTCGATATCCAGCTGTCCGGCCGCGTGCTGCCCGGCCACGAGCAGCTTTGGGACCGCGTGCTGCTGTCGATCGACGACATCACGCAGCGCCAGCGTGCCGAGCGCGAATTGCGCAATAGCCGGCAATACGCGGTCGGGCTGTTCGAGCATTCTCCGGTGTCGCTGTGGGTCGAGGACTTCAGCGCGGTCAAGGTGCTGATCGATGAGGTGCGCGCCGCTGGCATTACCGATTTCCGGACCTTCCTGAACGTCCATCCCGATTTTGTCGCGCGCTGCATGCAGGAAATCCGCGTGATCGACGTCAACCAGCAGACGCTGCTGATGTTCAGCGCGCCGTCGAAGGCGGTGCTGTATTCGCGCCTGGGCGATGTGTTCCGGGACGACATGCAGCAGCATTTCGCCGAGCAGCTGGTCGACCTGTGGAACGAGAAGCTGTGGCAGCAGCGCGAGATCGTCAACTATGCGCTGGACGGCCGGCAGGTCGATGTGTACATGCAGTGGTCGGTGTTCCCGGGGCATGAGGCCGAATGGGACCAGGTGCTGGTATCGCTGACCGATATCACCGCGCGCAAGAAGGCCGAGGCCTATGTCGAATTCCTCGGCAAGCACGACGTGCTGACCAAGCTGTACAACCGCGCGTACTACGAGGACGAGCTGGCGCGGCTGGGCCGCAAGGGCCCGTGGCCGGTCAGCGTGATCGCGGTCGATCTGAACGGGCTCAAACAGATCAACGACAACCTGGGCCATGCCGACGGCGATGCGCTGCTGCGCCGCGCCGGCGAGGTCCTGAAGAAGGCCGTCGGGGACGGCTTCTGCGTGGCGCGCGTCGGCGGGGACGAGTTCATGGTGCTGCTGCCGGACCGCGACGAGCACGCCACGGCCTCGGTCGTCGCGCAGATCGAGCAGGTCGTCGAGCTGAACAACCAGTTCTATCCGGGCGCGGCGCTGAACTTCGCGATCGGCGCGGCTACCTGCGCAGTCGGCGAGCGGCTGACCGATACGGTCAAGCAGGCCGATGCGCGCATGTATGCGGCCAAGCGCGCCTTCTACGAAAAGCTGCGGGCGGAGCGGGAACGCCGCCGCAGCTAAAGTCACGCGCGCCCGGCCATCAGCCGCGTTCGCCCATTGCAGGATCGGACACCAGGTCCTTGCCCGTTTCGATGCGTCCCGCGAAACGGCGGCGGAAGCTGCCCTGCTGCGTGGTCACGGTGAAGTCGTACCAATTGCCTTGCGATCCGACCGGCCAGTGCTGGTCCAGCTGCTTGCCCGCCGGCACCTCGAAGGTCCACGGGCCGTCATTTCGATAGGCGTTCGGCACCACGGTGAAGGTGCAGGCGCTGGTGCCGGCATTGATCATCGTCAGGTAGACGGCCGCGTTGGCGATGTCGTAGCAGACGCGGATCTCGGGCGCGCTGGCACCGGCGGTGCCCAGCGTGCTGACGTCGCCGCGGAAGCTCCGATGGAAGCCATTGGGCCCGAGCACGAACAGGTCGTAGCGGCCTTCGTCGCTGGCGAACACGTCGTAGCGGCCATCGAGCTGCTTGCCGGGTTCGACGGTATAGCGGCGCGGCACGCGGTCCAGGTGCAGGCGGTCGTAGACGTGAAAGACCGCGGTGGCGGTTCCGGTATTGCTGAACAGCAGCCACATCGCGTGGCCGCTGGCATCTTCGCGGCCGCTGACGTGCAGTTCATACGGCAGCGCGCGCGAGGGGCGCGTACCGGTTGCCTGCGCGGGCAACTGCTGTGCGCTCGTCGCGGGCAGCGGCACCTGTGGCAGCTGACCCTGCGCGGTGCGGATCGCGTCGGCGCTGGTCTTGTCGCGCGTCGGCAGCGTCGGTAGCGTCTCGGTATTCGGGTTGACGAAGTTGAACGCCGAGGTCAGGTCGCCCGCGATCGCGCGGCGGTAGGCGCTGATATTCGGCTCCATCACGCCGAAGCGGGCCTCGAGGAAGCGCAGCACCGAGGTGTGGTCGAACACCTGAGAGTTGACCCAACCACCGCGGCTCCACGGCGATACCACGTACATCGGCACGCGCGGGCCCGGGCCATAGGGATTGCCGTCGGTGTGATATTCGCCGTCGGTCGCCACCGTCGAGGCGCCGGCCAGCATGCCGTTGTCGAAAGCGGGCGCGCATGGCGGCGGCACGTGGTCGAAGAAGCCGTCGTTCTCGTCGAAGTTGATCAGCAGCACCGTGCGGCTCCAGACCTCCGGATTGGCCGTCAGCGCGTTCAGCACCTCCTGCGTATACCAGGCGCCTTGCACCGGGCTCGACGGCCCCGGGTGTTCGGAGTAGGTGGCCGGCGCGACGATCCACGACACCTGCGGCAGCGTTCCCGCCGCGATATCGTCCTTCAGCGCCTGCAGAAAGCCGCCATCCGGCATCGTGTTGCCGATGCCCTTGATCAGCGGGCTGATCGCCTCGTCCGCGGGCGTGTACGGCGGATACGGGCTGCCGTTGGGCTGGTTGCCGCGCGCCGCATTGGCGTCTCGGTATTGCTTGAAGCCGGCCAGCGGGTTGTCGGTGAAGTTGTCCGGCAGGTTCTGATAGACCTTCCAGCTGACGCCGGCCGCCTGCAGCCGTTCCGGATAGGTGGTCCAGCGGTAGCTGATGCTGGTCGCGTCGAGCGAATCGCCGCGGTTGTCGATCACCGGGCCGCCCATCGCGCCGGTCGGATCGTTGGTGCCGGTCCAGTGGAACAGACGGTTCGGATTGGTGCCGCCGTGGAACGAGCAGTAGTACGCGTCGCAGATCGTGAAGGCATTGGCCAGCGCGTACTGGAAGTCGAGTTCGGCTTCGGTATAGAAGCCCATCGAATGCGGTTCCTTGTACGTCGGCCACTGGTTCATGCGGCCCAGGTCCCAGGCTTCCTGTGCGTCGGGATAGCTGTGCGGCGTGCCGGCGACGCGCTGCGCGTTGCCGGCGCTGCTGTCCAGGTGGTAGGGCAGCACGATGCGGCTGACACCGTTCTCGGTATAGGTCTGCTCGAAGACGTTGCGTCCGCCGGCCAGCGGAATCGGAAAGCGGTCGCCAAAGCCGCGCACGCCTTTCATCGTGCCGAAGTAGTTGTCGAAGGACCGGTTCTCCTGCATCAGGATCACGACATGTTCGACATCGCGAATCGTCCCGGTGGCGTTATTGGCGGGAATGGCCAGGGCGCGGCGAATTGCAGGCGGGAATGCGGCCAGCGTGGCGGCAGCGGCGGCGCCGGTGCTGGCGAGCTTCAGGAATTGACGGCGGCTGTTCGATGGCATGGCGAAAGGCGGCTGGGATGGCGGGATGGTACCGGCAGGGCGGCGATCGGGAAACCATGGGCGCCGGCGCGCAGACAGCAGGGCGCCGGACAGCCGAAGCCGGCACCGTACCCGACGGCGATGTCAGCGCCATGACGTCGCGATGACAGCGGCCGCTTTGCAACACGGCAAGCGATCGACATCGGGTCACAGTGTCGTCATGCATGCGCACTAGGCTGGCGGGATTTCCGGGACGGCTTCCCCATCGATCCGGAATCTTTCCCATCCTTCTTCCACGCCAGCGAAGGTCCCAATGCAAGCCCTGAGAATGACAAGAGCGCTGTTGGCCGTTCTTCTGACCACCGCCGTGCTGACCGCCTGCGGCGGCGACGACGACAAGCCGGGCGAAACGCCCAAGCCGCCGGAGACGCCGAAGCCGGAACTGCGCTGCGCTCCCTGAGCGCACCTAGCGCACCTAGCGCACCTAGCGCCCCGAGCGCCCTGCGCACCCCGGCAACCGGCGCACATAGCGCCATCGAATCTCCGCCTCCGACCACAACAACAAACAGCAATGACCTCTCGCCGCAGATTCCTGCAGGCGAGCGCGGCTGCCGGTTTCTCGGCCGCCGCGCTCGCCGCCTTTCCCCCGAGCATTCGCCGCGCGCTGGCCATTCCGGCCAACAATGCCACCGGCACCATCATGGACGTGCAGCACGTGGTGATCCTGATGCAGGAGAACCGCTCGTTCGACCACTACTTCGGCACGCTGAGCGGCGTGCGCGGATTCGGCGATCGCATCACGATCCCGATGCCGAACGGCCGCAAGGTCTGGCAGCAGGAGCGCGCCAACGGCACGGTGATCACGCCCTACCATCTGGATGGCACCGCCAACAACGCGCAGCGGGTCGCCGGCACGCCGCACTCGTGGAAGGACAGCCAGGAAGCGTGGGACCACGGCCGCATGTCCCGCTGGCCGGTGGCCAAGACCGACACGTCGATGGGGTATTACAAGGAACAGGAGATCCCGTTCCAGTTCGCGCTGGCCAACGCGTTCACGATCTGCGATGCCTACCACTGCTCTATGCACACGGGCACCGACGCGAACCGGGCGTTCTTCCTTACCGGTACCAACGGTCCCGTGCCGCAGAACGTCGCCTTCGTCAATAACGAGTGGGATGCGATCAACGGCATCCCGTCGGACGCGAACATCGGTTACACGTGGAAGACCTATGCCGAGCGGCTGGAAGAGGCCGGCATCAGCTGGATCAGCTACCAGAACATGCCGGACGAGTGGGGCGACAACATGCTCGGCGCCTTCCAGACGTTCCGCCGCGCCAATCTGGCATCGGGCTTTCCGGTGTCTAGCGGCGGGGCCCCGGGTGCACCGTACAACAACACGGGGCAGCCGCTGCCGTACCACGCGTACGATCCTGCGACCGACAACGCCAGCAACCCGCTATACAAGGGCATCGCCAACACGCTGCCGGGAAGCCAGCCGGACCAGTATCTGGACGCGTTCAAGCGCGACGTGCTGGAAGGCAAGCTGCCGCAGGTGTCGTGGATCAACGCGCCGTCGATCTACTGCGAGCATCCTGGGCCGTCTAGCCCGGTGCAAGGCTCGTGGTTCCTGCAGGAAGTCCTCGATGCGCTGACCGCCAATCCCGAGGTCTGGAGCAGGACGGTGCTGATCGTCAATTTCGACGAGAACGACGGCTATTTCGATCACGTGCCGTCGCCGTCGGCGCCGTCGCGCAATCCGGACAACACGCTCGCCGGCAAGACGACGCTGAGCGAGGAGCAACTGGCGCCGGAGTATTTCACGCAGCCGCCGCCGCAGGGCAGTACCAGCCAGCCGGCGCCGGATGGCCGTGTCTACGGCCCGGGCCCGCGCGTTCCGCTTTACGTGATCTCGCCGTGGAGCCGCGGCGGCTGGGTCAACTCGCAGGTGTTCGACCACACGTCGGTGCTGCGCTTTCTCGAGGCCCGCTTCGGCGTGCAGGAGCCCAACATCAGCCCGTTCCGGCGCGCCGTCTGCGGCGACCTGACCAGCGCCTTCAACTTCAAGACGCCCAATAGCGAAGCGCTGCCGACGCTGGCCGGCCGCACCACCCGCGATGCCGCCGACGCGCTGCGCGCCCAGGCCATTCTCGACCGCTACGCCAGCGGGCTGCTGGCGATGGCGGGC
>NZ_AMPR02000078.1:0-10617 GCF_000307735.3 Cupriavidus sp. HPC(L)
CGGCGCTGGGCGTCGCCGCCGCGTAGTCGGGCGGGGCGGCTCATGCGTGCGCCAGCAGACGGTCGATGCGCTGCGCCGCGGGCGGGTGCGAGTAGTAGAACGCGCTGTAGAGCGGATCGGGCGTCAGCGTCGACGCATTGTCCTTGTACAGCTTGACCAGCGCCGACACCAGATGGCCGGCATCGGCATGCTCGGCGGCGAACGCATCGGCCTCGAACTCGTGCCGGCGCGAGGTCAGGCTCGACAGCGGCCCGAGCAGGAACGTGAATACCGGCAGCGTCAGGAAGAACAGCACCAGCGCCAGCGCGTGGCTGTCCGACATCAGGTTCGGCAGCACGCCCAGGCCCGTGTAGAACCACGCCTGCGTCGACAGCCAGCCCAGCAGCGCCAGGAAGGCCAGGCTCAGCGCGAAGGTCACGACGATGCGCTTGACGATATGGCGCCGCTTGAAGTGGCCGAGCTCGTGCGCGAGCACCGCCTCGATCTCGTCGGCGTTCAGCCGCGACAGCAGCGTGTCGAAGAAGACGATGCGCTTGGCCGCGCCGAAACCGGTGAAATAGGCGTTGCCGTGCGCGCTGCGGCGCGAGCCGTCCATCACGAACAGGCCCTTGCTGGCGAAGCCGCAGCGGCGCATCAGCGCTTCGATGCGCTGCTTCAGCGTCTCGTCGGTCAGCGGCTCGAACTTGTTGAACAGCGGCGCGATCCAGGTCGGGAAGATCACCAGCAGCACCAGGTTGAAGGCCATCCAGACCATCCAGGTCCACAGCCACCACCACGTGCCGGTCCGGTCCATCAGCCACAGCACCGCCAGCAGCAGCGGCAGGCCCAGCACCGCGGCGACCACCAGCATCTTGATGGTGTCGACGAGCCACAGCCGCCAGGTCATCCGGTTGAAGCCGAAGCGCTGCTCGATGCCGAACTGCGCGTACAGCGTGAAGGGCAGCTCGGCCAGCCCGCCGATCAGCGCGACGCTGGCGATCAGCGCGACGCCATAGGCATAGCCGGGGCCGAAGGTGCCGTACCAGAACTGGTTCAGCCAGTGCAGGCCGCCGAGCAGCGTGAAGCCGATCAGCACGGCGGCGCCGGCGAGCACCTCGAGCATCGACAGCCGCGTGCGGGCGATCGTGTAGTCGGCGGCCTTGCGGTGCGCGGCCAGCGAGATCGTATCGGCGAAGCGCGGCGGCACGGTGTCGCGATGCAGGCCGACATGGCGAACCTGGCGCGCGGCCAGCCACAGTTTGGTGAGCACCATCACCACCAGGGCGACGAGAAAAAGCAGCGTGAACATCGGGTCCTTGCCTTGTGGGGCGGTCTAGTGCCTTCGATATGCGAGAATTATATGACTTCGCGCCGGCACACCCGCCAGGGCCCACGATGCCGACGCACGATATTCCCATCCCTCCGCTATCCGATCCTCACGCAGTCCGATGACAAGCTCCAGCCCCGCCGCCTCCGTACCGGCCGCCGCGCCCGCCTCCGCCCCGCCCGCCGTCAAGTCGGTCAAGAGCGAAAACAACCTGGTCTGGCTCGATATGGAGATGACCGGGCTGTCCCCCGAGAACGACCGCATCATCGAGGTGGCGGTGGTGGTCACCGACTCCGAGCTGCATATCCTGGCCGAGGGTCCGGTGCTGGTGATCCACCAGGACGACGCCGTGCTCGACGCGATGGACAACTGGAACAAGGGCACCCATGGCCGCTCGGGCCTGATCGACAAGGTCAAGGCCTCGACGCTGACCGAGGCGCAGGCCGAAGCCGAACTGCTCGCCTTCCTCAAGCGCTGGGTGCCGGCCGGCAAGTCGCCGATGTGCGGCAATTCGATCTGCCAGGACCGCCGCTTCATGGCGCGCTACATGCCCAAGCTCGAGGCGTTCTTCCACTATCGCAACCTCGACGTGTCGACGCTGAAGGAGCTGTGCAAGCGCTGGGAGCCGGCGATCCACAAGGGTTTCATCAAGCGGCAGCTGCATACTGCGCTGGCCGATATCCTCGAGTCGATCGAGGAGCTGCGCTACTACCGCACGCATTTCATTCGCAGCAGCCAGCAGGCGGCGCCGGCGCAGGACGCGGCGGGCTCCACCGGCGCAGCCTGACCCAGCCGGTTCGTCGTTCCCGCGGATGCGGGAACCCAGTGACTTGCGATGAGCCGCTGGGTCCCCGCCTGCGCGGGAACGATGGGCATCGCGGCTCGACTCGATCCTTCCTCCCCATCCCGCCATGCTTGAGCGCATCGTCTCGATCATCACGCCCGTCATCCTGATCATCCTGGTCGGCTGGCTGTACGGACGCAAGGCCCATCCCGACATGGCGGGCATCAACCGCGCGACGCTCGACGTGATCGCGCCGCTGCTGGTGGTGTCGGCCTTCGTCAGCAAGGAGTTCGTGCTGGCCGACCAGCTCGCGCTGCTGGCCTGCGCGGTCGGCGTGGTGCTCGGCTCGGGCCTGCTCGCGCTCGGCGCGGCGCGGCTGATGGGCGCGGACCCGCGCACCTTCGTGCCGCCGATGATGTTCAACAACTCGGGCAACATGGGGCTGCCGCTGTCGGTGTTCGCCTTCGGGCCCGCCGGGCTGGCACCGGCGGTGGCGCTGTTCGCGGCCTCGAACCTGATGCACTTCACGCTGGGGCTGAAGATCGTCAACCGCCATGCCTCGCTGGCGCAGATCTCGCGCAACCCGATGGTGCTGGCGACGATCGCCGGCGTCGGCCTGTCGCTGGCGCGCCCGTGGTTCGCGCTGCCCGATCCGGTCTATCAATCGATCAAGCTGCTGGGCGACGCCACCGTGCCGCTGATGCTGTTCGCGCTGGGCGTGCGGATGAAGGACGTCAATCTGCGCAACTGGGGCATGGGGGTGGCCGGCGCGGTGATCTGCCCGCTGACCGGCATCGCCTGCGCGCTGGCGCTGGCGGCGGTGGTGCCGCTGACCGAGCTGCAGCGCGGCCTGCTGTTCGTGTTCGCCGCGCTGCCGCCGGCCGTGCTGAATTTCCTGGTGGCCGACCATTTCCGGCAGGAGCCGGACCAGGTGGCGTCGATCGTGCTGCTGGGCAATATCGCCGCGGTGGTGTTCGTGCCGGTCGGGCTCTATCTGGGGCTGCGGTAGGGCGCCCGCCTCCGGGCTGCCCTCTCCCCCAGCCCCTCTCCCGCAAGCGGGAGAGGGGAGCGAGTGCCGAGCGAGCGCGACCAGTGCTTTCGATGTGTCCCTCTGCCCCAAGCGGGAGAGGGGAGCGAGTGCGGGAGATGCCTTCGGTGTCTGATCTTCCGGCAAGCGGGGGAAGGGATAGAGCTCGGCAAATGCCCTCGTTGTTCCCCTCTCCCGCCTCTCCCGCGTGCGGGAGAGGCGCAGGGGAGAGGGCAGCCTCGGCGCCGCTCAGCCCTTCTGCCGGATCGCGTGCTTCGGCCGCCAGGCCTTGACTACGGCCTCGTCGGTCTCGATGTAGGGCCCGCCGATCAGGTCGATGCAGTAGGGCACCGCGGCAAAGATGCCTTGCACGACGGGCTTGCCGTCGTCGCCGCGCAGCCCTTCGAGGGTTTCGCGGATCGCGCGCGGCTGGCCCGGCAGGTTGATGATCAGCGCCGCACGGCTCGGCGTTTCGCGGATCACCGCCACCTGGCGCGACAGGATCGCGGTCGGCACGAAATGCAGGCTGACCTGGCGCATCTGCTCGCCGAAGCCAGGCATTTCCTTGGTACCGACCGCCAGCGTGGCTTCCGGCGTCACGTCGCGGCGCGCGGGACCGGTGCCGCCGGTGGTCAGCACCAGGTCGCAGCCGGCCACGTCGACCAGCTCGATCAGCGTGCGCGAGATCTGCGCCTGTTCGTCGGGGATCAGCCGTTCCACGCCCTGCCACGGCGAGGTCAGCGTACGGCCGAACCATTCGCGCAGCGCGGGGATGCCCTCGTCCTGATAGGTGCCCGCGGACGCGCGGTCCGAGATCGACACGAAGCCGACGACAAGTTCGTCGGGGTGGCGGCGAGCCACGGGCTGGCCGATGGTTTGGGCAAGGTCGCTCATGCGGGCTCCTGATCCTCTCCGGTTGAAGGCGCGGCGGACGCCGCACCGGGCTGCTCGCGCGCCTCGAGCGCGCTCTTGATCGCCTGGAACAGCTCGCGGAAATGCTTCGGCGGCTTGGCCAGCTGCTGTTCCTTGCGCGCGTTGCGGATCAGGCTGCGCAGCGCCTGCACGTCGACGCTCGGATGCTCGGCGAGGAAGCGCGTCAGCGCCTCGTCGTCCTTGAGCAGCAGCTCGCGCCAGCGCTCGATCAGATGCAGCCGGGCGGTCTCGGCCTTGCTGGTGCCCTTGAAGCCGTCCAGCGCGCGCCGAATGGCGTCGATCTCGTCGTCGTTCAAGCCGCGCATCACCTTGCCGACATACTGCATCTGGCGGCGCTTGCCTTCGTGGCTGGTAATGCGGCGGGCCTCGCGGATCGCGTCTTCGAGCACCTCGGGCATCGGCACGCGCGCCAGCCGGTCCTTGGGCAGCGCCTCGAGCTCGCTGCCAAGGTCCTGCAGCGCATGCATGTCGCGCTTGCGCTGCGACTTGCTCTTGGGCGAATCGTCTTCGGGCTCGGGGGCAAAGGCGCCGGGAAAGCCGGCGCCGGGGGAGTGGCGGGGATGTCGCGTCATGGGCGGCATTTTATCTTGCTATGATTCCCGTTTGGGTTTCCGTTTGCCCTTCCCGGCTCCCACGGCGCCCCGGCTCGCCGCCGGAATCGCCTCCGCCACGCCCGACCTTCGCCAGACCTACCAGGCCAGACTTACGCATGTCCGATCTCATGACCGACCAGAACGTCCACTTTACCTATACCCAGGCGCAACTGAGCGAAATGGCAGCCGATGTGCTGCGCGTCGCCCGCGAACTGGGCGCCACCGATGCCGCCACCGAGATTTCCGAGGGCAGCGGCCTGTCGGTCTCGGTGCGCAAGGGCGAGGTCGAGACGATCGAGCAGAACCGCGACAAGGTGGTCGGCGTGACCGTGATGATCGGCAAGCGGCGCGGCAATGCCAGCACGTCGGACTTCTCGCCGGCCGCGCTGCGCGCCACCGCCGAGGCCGCCTACAACATCGCGCGCTTCACCGCCGAGGACGACTGCGCGGGCCTGGCCGAAGAGGAACTGCTCGAACGCGATCCGCTCGACCTGGACCTGTTCCACCCGTGGGCCATCGACGCCGAGCAGGCTATCGAGATCGCGCGCCGCGCCGAGGCCGCGGCCTTCGCGGTGTCGCCGCGCATTCGCAACAGCGACGGCGCCAGCGTATCGGCGCAGCATTCGCAGTTCGTGCTGGCCACCACGCGCGGTTTCGTCGGCGGCTATCCGTATTCGCGCCATTTCGTCTCGTGCGCGCCGATCGCCGGCAGCGGCGGCGGCATGCAGCGAGACGACTGGTATTCGTCCAAGCGCGCGCCCGAGGCGCTGGCCGAACCCGAAGCGATCGGCCGCTACGCCGCCGAACGCGCGCTGGCGCGGCTGCATGCGCGCAAGCTGTCGACGCGCCGCTGCCCGGTGCTGTTCGAAGCCCCGCTGGCGGCAGGACTGCTGGGCGCCTTCGTGCAGGCGGTATCGGGCGGCGCGCTGTATCGCAAGTCGACCTTCCTGTACGACACGCTGGGCAAGCCGGTCTTCGCTCCGCATATCGACATCCATGAGCGTCCGCATGTGCCGGGCGCGATGGGCAGCGCGCCGTTCGACGAGGAGGGCGTCAAGACCCGCGCCCGCGACGTGGTGCGCGATGGCGTCGTGCAAGGCTATTTCCTGTCGACCTATTCGGCCCGCAAGCTCGGCATGCAGACCACCGGCAACGCCGGCGGCTCGCACAATCTGTCGCTGACCAGCAAGCTGACGGAGCCGGGCGACGATTTCCCGGCGATGCTGCGCAAGCTGGGCACCGGCCTGCTGGTGACCGAACTGATGGGGCAGGGCGTCAACTACGTGACCGGCGACTATTCGCGCGGCGCCTCGGGCTATTGGGTCGAGAACGGCGTGATCCAGTACCCGGTCGAGGAAATCACGATCGCCGGCAACATGGCCGAGATGTTCCGCCAGATCGTCGCGATCGGCGCCGACACGCTGGTGCGCGGCACCAAGGAGACGGGCTCGATCCTGATCGAGCAGATGACGATCGCGGGGAATTGAGACGCGGGAAACTAAGGGCGCCTGCCATCGGCTCCCCTCTCCCGCTCGCGGGAGAGGGGTAGGGGGAGAGGGCAGCAGCACTGGCCAATGCCGCCACGGCTTGAACCGCCCGGCCCCTCTCCCCAACCCTCTCCCGCAAGCGGGAGAGGGGGTGCCGCCCGTGCAGTGCGCACGGCGACAGCACTGGCAGATTCCTGCCGCAGACTACTCCGGCGCCCGTTCGTACGTCACGAACGCATAGTCGAAGCCATTCGACTCGGAATGATGCCGCTCCCGCTCGGTGGCGATCCAGCGTTGCGGATCGATGTCGGGGAAGTGCGCATCGCCGTCGATGTCGGCGTCGATCTCGGTGACGATCAGCCGGTCGGCGCTGGGCAGCGCCTCGGCATAGAGCTGCGCGCCGCCGATCAGGAACACCTGCTCGACGCCGACGCACAGCCGCAGCGCGTCCTCGAGCGAGGACGCGGTTTCCGCGCCATCGAGCCGCAGTTCGGGATTGCGGCTCACCACGATATTGCGGCGGCCCGGCAGCGGCCGGCCGATCGATTCCCAGGTCTTGCGGCCCATGATCACCGGCGCGCCCATCGTGGTGCGCTTGAAGTGCGCCAGGTCCTCGGGCAGCCGCCACGGCAGCGTGTTGTCGCGGCCGATCACGCCATTGCGCGCGCGCGCGACGATCAGCGTCAGCAGCGTCATACCGCGACCGGGGCCTTGATGGCCGGATGCGATTGGTAGCCGACCAGCGCGAAGTCCTCGTAGCGGTAGTCGAAGATCGAATCAGGCTTGCGCAGGATTTCCAGCTTCGGCAGCGCCATCGGTTCGCGCGCCAGCTGCGTGCGCACCTGTTCCTCGTGATTGCTGTAGATATGGCAGTCGCCGCCGGTCCAGACGAAATCGCCGACATCCAGGCCGGTCTGCTGCGCGATCATGTGCGTCAGCAGCGCATAGCTGGCGATATTGAACGGCACGCCGAGGAAGATGTCGGCGCTGCGCTGGTACAGCTGGCACGACAGCCGGCCGTCGGCCACGTAGAACTGGAAGAACGCGTGGCAGGGTGGCAGCTTCATGCGCGGGATGTCGCCGACGTTCCAGGCCGACACGATCAGCCGGCGCGAATCCGGATTGCTGCGGATCTGCTCGATCAGCTGGGCGATCTGGTCGATATGCTCGCCGTTCGGCGCCGGCCACGAACGCCATTGATAGCCGTAGATCGGGCCGAGCTCGCCGTTCTCGTCGGCCCATTCGTCCCAGATCGTGACGCCGTTTTCCTGCAGCCACCGCACATTGGTCGAGCCCTGCAGGAACCACAGCAGCTCATGGATGATCGACTTCAGATGCAGCTTCTTGGTGGTGACCACCGGGAAGCCTTCGCGCAGGTCGAAGCGCATCTGATAGCCGAACACCGAGCGCGTGCCGGTGCCGGTGCGGTCCGCCTTGACGGTGCCATGCTCGTACACATGGCGCATGAAGTCGAGATACTGTTTCATCGGCGTCGGAAAGGAAAAAGGGCCGCAGCGCAGCGGCATGCGGGCCAGGGCGTCATTCTAGCCGATGCGCTCCGATGGGGGCCGGCATGAAAAAGGGCGGCCCCGATGGAGCCGCCCTTCGATCGGATCTTTGTCATTCCCGCTCAGGCGGGAATCCAGCGTCTTGGCAAGCCGCTGGGTCCCCGCCTGCGCGGGGACGACATCATGCCGTTTACTGGCTTTCGACCGCCGGCGCGCGGCGCTTCTGCACCATATAGCCTGCGCCCAGTACGCCGCCGATGATCACGGCATACAGCAGCCAGGCCAGCGCCGGGTTGGCGGCGAAGAACGGCTTGACCAGCGGTTCGCCCAGGATCATCTTGGCCGCGGTGAACGCCAGCACGCCGGAGCCCAGGTAGATGATGATCGGGTAGCGGGCCATCAGCTTGAGCACCAGGCGCGAGCCCCAGACCACGATCGGGATGCTGATCAGCAGACCCAGCACCACCAGCAGGAAGCTGCCGTGCGCGGCGCCGGCCACGGCCAGCACGTTGTCGACGCCCATCACGGCGTCGGCGATGATGATCGTCTTCATCGCGCCGGCCAGCGTGGTTGCCGGGGCGCCATGCTCGTCCTCGCCGTTTTCGTCGGACAGCAGCTTGTAGGCGATCCACACCAGCGCCAGGCCACCGACCAGCATCAGGCCAGGAATCTTCAGCAGCCACACGACACCGATGGTCATGGCCGAACGGACCACGACGGCACCGATGGTGCCCCAGACGATGGCCTTCTTTTGCAGGTGCGGCGGCAGGTTACGCGCCGCCAGCGCGATCACGATGGCATTGTCGCCAGCGAGCACCAGGTCGATGACGACGATCGACAGCAGTGCCGTCAGAAACTGCATCGTGAACAGATCGGTAAGCCACTCCATGAACTCTCCTGTTGGAAACGTGAAATATCGGTTCGCCTGGAGTCATGCAGCCGCGGACGGGAGCCTCTGCAAACCATGAATCCAGGTTGCAAAGGTCTTGCTCGACCGATCTGCGATATTGCCGAAACGCCGATATCGCCGGTACGGTCAGCACAACCGGAGGCCGCAATGGGCGCGGCGCTCGTAATGACGATTGTGCTAAGGGCGGGCTGCCCTGGAGCTACTCCCCTTTGAAGGGGCTTGGCCGTGGTCGGCCTTGCTTGGGCACGGATTATAAACGAGGTTCATGGCGATTGTCGCCTTTGCGGCAAATGGCGTTTACCCGGCCTCGCGCCACGCCTTTACCCGCTTCCAGCCCCGCCCTGGTCCCGCCTTGGCCCCGCCATGGCTCCGGAACAGCGCCGCGCGCGTGTCGGAGGCAGGCGGGCAGGCAGACGAGCCCGATAGCGCCTATTCTTACCGGATCGGCAGTGGCCGATGCGCCGCCGGACAGCGATGGCGGCGTGTCCTCTGCCCACACCGGCCGTTTGCTGGCGTTCGCTGCGTTTGCCGAGACGGCGGCGGTGTGACCGGGGTTCGGGGTTGCGCCGCGCTCAGTGCTCAAGGCTCGCAGCGCGGTGCCCAGTGTCATCCAGCCACATCAACCGACCAGAAGGAACAAGAACCCTATGCCGGCTGACCCGATCGGTATGCCATCGCGCCGCCTCCGCCAGGACAACGGATCCGCACCGCGCGCCGCCTCTTCACCGTCCCCGTCTTCCGCAGCGTCCTCATCGTCTTCCTCGTCTTCCTCGTCTTCCCCGCCTTCTCGATCCGCCGCCGTGGCCTCGTCGCTGGCCAGGGCGCGCTCGCGCTTCGGCGATCCGCTCGCCTTCGTGCAGCAGTACCGCCACGACGACGAGGCCGAGCGCGCCGAGCTGATCGACGGTCTGCTGGCTCCGCACGCCAGCGTCCAGCCCAAGCACTTCTACGACGTGCTTGGCTCGCGGCTGTTCGAGGCCATCACCGCGTTGCCCGAGTACTATCCGACGCGCACCGAGGCGGAGATCTTCGCCGCCCATGCGAGTGCGATCGGCGCGCGCTGCGGCAGCGGCGGGGTGCTGATCGACCTCGGTGCCGGCAATTGCCAGAAGGCGGCGCGGCTGTTCGGCGTGCTGCGGCCCGCCCAGTATGTCGCGCTCGATATCTCGGTCGAGTTCCTGCGCGACACGCTGGCCGGACTGCAGCAGCAGCATCCACAGATTCCGATGCTGGGGCTGGGCGCGGACCTGTGCGCGCCGCTCGCGCTGCCGGCGCCGATCCGGCACGGCCGGCGGCTGTTCTTCTATCCGGGCTCCAGCATCGGCAACTTCGCGCCCGATGCCGCGCTGGCGCTGCTGCAGCGGCTGCGCGCGGCGGCGCGGCAGGGCGACGGCGTGCTGATCGGCGTCGATCTGGTCAAGGACGAGGCGCAGCTGGTATCGGCCTACGACGATGCGCTCGGCGTGACCGCGGCGTTCAACCGCAACGTGCTGCGCAACGTCAATCGCGCGATCGATGCCAACTTCGCGTTGGCCGACTGGCGCCACGTCGCCAGCTTCGACCGGCAGCGTTCGCGTATCCGGATGCATCTGGAAGCGGTGCGCGATGTCGAGGTCCACTGGACCGGCGGCGGCCGCGCCTTCCATGCCGGCGAGCGCATCCATACCGAGGACTCGCACAAGTACCGCGTCGACGGGTTTGCCGCGCTGCTCGAAGAGGCGGGCTTTGCCGATCCGGTCTGCTGGACCGACGCGCGGCAATGGTTCGCGGTGTTCCACGCGCGCGTGCCGGCCTGAGGGTCGAGGACCAGGCGGAAGAGGCTGGCCGAAGAGGCAGGCCGAAGAGGCAGGCCGAAGGGAAGGGGAAAGGGAAGGGGAAAGCCGCGGTGTCATAATGCCCGCTGACATGCCGCTCGCACTGCGCGCGGTTTTCCAGCGGCTTTTGACGAGGCGGGCAATCCGATGAGCGGCTTCACCATGCTTCCCGATCTGTATTTCGCCGGCGGCCGGCACGACTGGAGCGATGCGCGGCGGCTGCCGCGCGAGGGCCTGGCGCAGGCGCTGGTCGAC
>NZ_AMPR02000077.1:0-10656 GCF_000307735.3 Cupriavidus sp. HPC(L)
TGGATGCGCCACATCTCGGCATAGCGGCCGTCGGCGCGCATCAGTTCCGCATGCGTGCCGCGCTCGACGATGCGGCCGCGGTCCATCACCAGGATCTGGTCGGCATGCACCACGGTGGACAGCCGGTGCGCGATCAGCAGCGTGGTGCGGTTCTGCGCCAGCCGCATCAGCTCGGCCTGGATCGCCTGCTCGGTGCGCGAGTCCAGCGCCGAGGTCGCTTCGTCGAAGATCAGGATCGGCGGGGTCTTCAGCAGCGTGCGAGCGATCGCCACGCGCTGCTTCTCGCCGCCGGACAGCTTCAGCCCGCGCTCGCCGACCGGCGTGTCGTAGCCCTGCGGCAGTTCGCGGATGAAGGCGTCGATCTGCGCGGCGCGCGCGGCCTCGATGACCTCCTCGCGGCTCGCGCCCGGGCGGCCGTAGGCGATGTTGTAGTAGATGCTGTCGTTGAACAGCACCGTGTCCTGCGGCACGATGCCGATCGCGCGCCGCAGGCTGTCCTGCGTCACCGTGCGGATGTCCTGGCCGTCGACCAGCACCGCGCCGCTGCCGACGTCGTAGAAGCGGAACAGCAGCCGCGCCAGCGTCGATTTGCCCGAGCCGCTATGGCCGACCACCGCGGTGGTGGTGCCCGCGGCGATCGTGAAATCGACATCGTCGAGGATGCGCCGGTTGCTGTCGTAGCCGAAGCCGACATGGCTGAAGCGCACTTCGGCACCGCGCACGGCCAGCGGCCTGGCATCGGGCGCGTCGGCGACTTCGCGGTTGGTGCCGAGCAACACGAACATCCGGTCCATGTCGGTGGTGGCCTGCTTGATCTCGCGATAGATCACGCCCAGGAAATTGAGCGGGATATACAGCTGGATCATCAGCGTGTTGACCAGCACCAGGTCGCCCAGCGTCAGCACGCCCTGCGCCACGCCGACGGTGGCGCGCCACAGGATCAGGATCAGGCCGATCGCGATGATCGCCTGCTGGCCGAAGTTCAGCAGCGACAGCGAGTTCTGCGAGCGGATCGCGGCGGTCCGGTAGGTGCGCAGGTTCTCGTCGTAGCGCGCGGCCTCGTAGGCCTCGTTGCCGAAGTACTTGACGGTCTCGAAGTTCAGCAGCGAGTCGATCGCCTTCTGGTTGGCACGCGAATCCAGCTCGTTCATCTTGCGGCGGAAGTGCGTGCGCCATTCGGTCACCACCACCGTGAAGACGATATAGGCGAGCAGCGCGCCGCCGGTGATCGCCGCGAACCAGATGTCGTAGTGCAGCAGGAAGAAGCCCATCACCAGCGCCATCTCGACCAGCGTCGGCAGGATGCTGTACAGCGAATACGAGATCAGCGACTGGATGCCGCGCGTGCCCCGTTCGATGTCGCGGCTCATGCCGCCGGTCTGGCGGTCCAGATGGAAGCGCAGCGACAGGCTGTGCAGATGGCGGAACACCTGCAGCGCGATCTCGCGCACCGCGCTCTGCGTGACCTTGGAGAACAGGATCTCGCGCAGTTCGGTAAACAGCGTGGTCGACAGCCGCAGCAGGCCGTAGGCGACGATCAGGCCGGCCGGCACTGCCAGCAGCGCGCGCGGATCGCCTGGGGCGATGTTCATCGCATCGATCAGCCGCTTCATCAGCACCGGCACGCCGAGATTGGCCGCCTTGGCGGCCACCAGGCAGGTGAGCGCCAGCATCACGCGCCACTTGTAATGCCACAGATAGGGAAGCAGATTGCGCACGGTCTGCCAGTCGCTGCGCTGGCCGCGCGCGCCGGAGAACAGCGGCGAAGACGGGGCCGTGGGGGCCGGCTCGTCCGTCGTGGAATAGCGTCGCATACGTTAGAATTCGGGCCAATATGCGATTGTCGCAGAGTTCGGCCCGGGGGGTTTTTACCCCGCTTCGCCCTCCCCTGCGCCCCGCCTCGCCGCTAACCGGATGCACCATGAATCTGACCGAAACCCTGTCGTCCCTGCCTCCCGGCAAGAACCCCGCGCTGCGCGTGGTGCCGATGCCCGCCGATGCCAACGTGCACGGCGACGTGTTCGGCGGCTGGATCATGGCGCAGGTCGACATCGCCGGTTCGATTCCCGCGGTCGAGCGCGCGCAGGGCCGCGTCGCCACGGTCGCGGTCAATTCCTTCCTGTTCAAGCATCCGGTGTTCGTCGGCGACCTGGTCAGCTTCTATGCCGACATCGTCAAGACGGGGCGGACCTCGATCACCGTCGAGGTCGAGGTCTATGCGCAGCGGATGCGCCATAGCAACGAGATCGTCAAGGTCACCGAGGCCACGTTGACCTATGTGGCGACCGACGAGGACCGGCAGCCGCGGGTGCTGCCGAAGGTCTAGAGCAGCCGCGCAGGCATAACGGCGGCCCTGCCCTCTCCCCCGCCCCTCTCCCGCCAGCGGGAGAGGGAGAAAACTCACCGCGGATTCGAGTGATATCGAGGGTGTTCTCCCCTCTCCCCCTCGGGGGGGGGGGGGGCGGGGGAGGGGGTGGTTTCCCCCCGCCCAAACCGTTCAATTGAACTTCGAGAAATCCGGCTTGCGCTTCTCGAAGAACGCCGTGAAGGCTTCCTTCGCTTCCGGCGACTGCAGCAGCCGGCGGAACACCGCGCCTTCCTGCGCCATCTGCGTTTCCATCTGCGCGGTTTCCACCCCCTTCATCAGCCGCTTGGTTTCCCGCAGCGACGACGCCGGCAGCGCCGCCAGCTTGCGCGCCTGCGCCAGCGCGAAGTCGTGCAGCTCGCCAGCCGCGACCACGCGCGTGACGAGGCCGATCTGCTGGGCCTCCTGCGCGCCGAACGGCTCGCCCAGCAGCAGCTTCTCGGCGGCGCGCTGGTAGCCGGCCAGGCGCGGCAGCAGCAGGCTCGACGCGGCCTCCGGGCACAACCCCAGCTGCACGAACGGCAGCGAGAAGCGCGCGCCCTCGGCCGCATAGACCAGGTCGCAATGCAGCAGCAGCGTGGTGCCAATGCCGACCGCCGGCCCGCTGACCGCCGCCACCAGCGGCTTGGCCGCATGGCTGATCTCGTGCAGGAACTGGAACACCGGCGCCTTGGCGGCATCCTCCTCGCTGCTCGGCGGCCGCTTCAGGAAGTCTTCCAGATCATTGCCGGCAGTGAAGATCTCGTCCTTGCCGCGGATCACGATCGCCCGCACGGCGTCGTCGCTCGCGGCGGCCCGCAGCGCGTCGGCCATCTGCTGGTACATCGCCGCGGTGATCGCGTTCTTCTTGTCCAGGCGGTCGAACTCGATGGTCAGCACGCCTTGCTCGATGCGGGTCAGGATGCTCATGGTGTCTCCTTGGTGGTCGGTGTTCTTGTCGGTGGGGCGGGCGGCCGGAACCGCCCGGACCCCCGGGAGCCGCCCGCCAGAAGGACGGCCCACGGGACGGCTTGCAGAACGATTCGCGTCAAACCCGTTCGAAGATGCCGGCGGCGCCCATGCCCGTGCCGACGCACATGGTGACCATGCCGTACTTCAGGTTGTGCCGGCGCAGCGCATGGACCACGGTGGCCGAGCGGATCGCGCCGGTCGCGCCGAGCGGGTGGCCCAACGCAATCGCGCCGCCCATCCGGTTCAGCTTCGCCGGGTCGAGGCCCAGATCGCGGATCACCGCCAGCGCCTGCGCGGCGAAGGCCTCGTTCAGTTCGATCCAGTCGAGCTGGTCCTGCGTCATGCCGGCCGCCTTCAGCGCGGCGGGGATCGCTTCCTTCGGACCGATGCCCATGATCTCCGGCGGCACGCCGCGCACCGCGAACGACACGAAGCGGGCCAGCGGCACCAGGTTGCAGGCCTTCAGGATCTTCTCCGAGACCAGGATCAGCGCGCCGGCGCCGTCCGAGGTCTGCGAGCTGTTGCCGGCGGTCACGCTGCCCTTGTTGGCGAACACCGGGCGCAGCTTCGCCAGCCCTTCCAGCGAGGTATCGGGACGCGGGCCCTCGTCCAGCGACAGCGTGCGGGTCTTGAACTCGACCTCGCCGCTGGCCAGGTTCGGCAGCTTCTCGACGATCTCGACCGGCGTGATCTC
This sequence comes from Cupriavidus sp. HPC(L), assembly GCF_000307735.3. Classification (NCBI taxonomy): domain Bacteria; kingdom Pseudomonadati; phylum Pseudomonadota; class Betaproteobacteria; order Burkholderiales; family Burkholderiaceae; genus Cupriavidus; species Cupriavidus sp. HPC(L). The sequence goes on from NZ_AMPR02000077.1 coordinate 4,011, forward strand.
GTCGGCAAACTCGCCGGCCTGCTGCGCCGCCAGCGCCTTCTGGTGCGAGGCCAGCGCGAAGGCGTCCTGGTCCTCTCGGCTGACCTTCCATTGGCGCGCGACCTGCTCGGCCGTCAAACCCATGCCGTAGGCAATGCCGACGTTCTCGTCGCGCGCGAAGATCGACGGCGACATCGACGGCGTATTGCCCATCATCGGCACCATGCTCATCGATTCGACGCCGGCGGCGATCATCACGTCGGCCTCGCCGACGCGGATGCGGTCGGCCGCCATCGCGACGGCGCTCAGGCCCGACGCGCAGAAGCGGTTCACGGTGATGCCGCCGACCGAGGTCGGCAGGCCCGACAGCAGCGCGCCGATGCGCGCGACGTTCAGGCCCTGCTGCGCTTCGGGAATCGCACAGCCGACGATGGCGTCCTCGATCAGCGCCGGGTCCAGGTCCGGTACCTGCGCCAGCGCGGCGCGCAGCGTGGTAGCCAGCAGATCGTCGGGCCGGTAGTGCTTGAACGCGCCCTTGGGCGCCTTGCCGATCGGCGTGCGGGTCGCGGCAACGATATAGGCGTCTTGCAGTTGTTTCATGATCGATTTCCTCGCGTGCCGATTAGTTGCGCACCGGCTTGCCGGTCTGCAGCATGCCCATGATGCGTTCCTGCGTCTTGGGGTTGCCCAGCAGTTCGATAAAGGCGCGGCGCTCCAGCGCCAGCAGCCATTCCTCGCTGACCAGCGCCCCGGCCTCGACGTCGCCGCCGCAGACCGCCTCGGCGATGCGCGAGGCGATCAGGAAGTCGTGCGCGGAGATGAAGCCGCCGTCGCGAATGTTGACCAGCGACGCCTTGATCGTGGCGATGCCCGAGCGGCCCGCCACCGGCACCAGTTCGCCCTGCGCGGGCGGACGGTAGCCGGCCTCGTGCAGCGCGCGCACCTCGCTGCAGGCGACGTGCAGCAGCTCGTGCACGTTGAAGACGATCGGATCGGTGGGCTGCAGATAGCCCATCTGCCGCGCCTCCAGCGCCGAGCCCGATACCTTGGCCATCGCCGCGTTCTGGAAGCGCTGCGTCAGGAACTGCAGATAGTTGGTGCTGCCCGCCGCTTGCGCCGCCCGCGCGGCCGCCAGCGCGGCTTCCTTCAGGCCGCCGCCGGCCGGCACCAGCCCCACGCCGACCTCGACCAGGCCCACATAGGTCTCCAGCGCGGCCACGCGCCGGGCCGAATGCAGCATCAGCTCGCAGCCGCCGCCCAGCGCGATGCCCGACGCCGCCGACACCACCGGCACCGCGGCGTACTTGACGCGCATCATGCCGTCCTGGAACTTCCTGACGAAAGGCTCGACGCCCTTGGCGCCGCCCATCATGAAGGCCGGCATCGCGGCCTCCAGGTTCGCGCCCGCCGAGAACGGACCGCCCGGCGCGCCCAGCTGCAGCGAGGTCGGCTGCCACACCACCAGGCCCTTGTAGGCGCTCTCGGCGAGGTCGATCGCGCGGATCAGCCCGTCGATGGTGTCCGGTCCGATCGTGTTCATCTTGCTGTTGAACGAGATCACCAGCACGTCGTCCTGGCCCTCGCAGACCCAGATCCGCACCGCGTCGTTCTGCTCGACGGTGCGGCCGGCCTTGCGCGGATCGACCGCGTCGCTGCCCTTCAGGGCGGCGCGGAACGCCTGGCGGCGATAGACCGGCAGCGCGCTGCGGCCGGCGAACGACTGCGTGGCCGGCGACCACGAGCCCTGCGCCGAATGCACGCCCTGGGTGTCGGCGACCGGGCCGGCGAAGACCCAGTCGGGCAGCGGCGCCTTCGACAGCGCCTTGCCGGCCTCGATGTCTTCCTTGACCCATTGCGCGACCTGCTGCCAGCCGGCGGCCTGCCAGTCCTCGAACGGGCCCGAGTTCCAGCCGAAGCCCCAGCGGATCGCCAGGTCGACGTCGGCCGCCGAACCGGCGATCTGCTCCAGATAGACGGCGATGTAGTGGAACACGTCGCGGAAGATCGCCCACAGGAACTGCGCCTGCGGGTTGCCCGATTCGCGCAGCAGCTTGATGCGCTCGGCCGGCTCCTTCTTCAGCATGCGCGCGACGATCTCGTCGGCCTTGCCGCCGGCGTCGACATACTGGCCGGTCTTTGCGTCGAGCACCTTGATCTGCTTGCCTTCCTTCCTGTAGAAGCCGGCGCCGGTCTTCTGGCCCAGCGCGCCGGCATCGACCAGCGACTTGAGCACCGCGGGCGTCTGGTAGACCGGCGCGAAGGGATCGTCCTGCAGGTTGTCCTGCATGGTCTTGATCACGTGGGCCATCGTGTCCAGGCCCACCACGTCGGCGGTGCGGAAGGTCGCGGACTTGGCGCGGCCCAGCTTGCTGCCGGTCAGGTCGTCGACCACGTCGAACGGAATGCCGTACTTCTCGGCCTCGGCGAACACGGCCAGGATCGAGAAGATGCCGACGCGGTTGGCGATGAAGTTCGGCGTGTCCTTGGCGCGCACCACGCCCTTGCCGAGCGTGGTGGTCAGGAAGGCTTCGAGGCGATCCAGGATCGCCGGCTGCGTGGCCTCGGTCGGGATCAGCTCGACCAGATGCATGTAGCGCGGCGGATTGAAGAAGTGCACGCCGCAGAAGCGCGCCTTCAGCTCGGCATCGAAGCCGTCGGACAGCGCGGTGATCGATAGGCCCGAGGTATTGGTGGCGAAGATCGCGTCGGCGCCCAGGTGCGGCGCGACCTTCCTGTACAGGTCGTGCTTCCAGTCCATGCGCTCGGCGATCGCCTCGATCACCAGGTCGCATTCCTTCAGCAGCGCGAGGTCGTCCTCGTAGTTGGCGGCGCGGATCAGGCCGGCGTCGTCCTTCAGGCCGAGCGGCGCCGGGGACAGCTTCTTCAGGTTGTCGATGGCCCGCAGCACGATGCCGTTCTTGGGGCCTTCCTTGGCCGGCAGGTCGAACAGCACCACCGGCACGCGGGCATTGACGAGGTGGGCCGCGATCTGCGCGCCCATGACGCCGGCACCGAGCACGGCGACTTTCTTGACGATGAAATTGGACATGCGCGCTCCTGGTAGTGAGCGGTTGAACAGGTGGGGTCGGATGGTACGGTCGCTGCCATTTCGCTTGGCGGGTCCTCTCCCCTCTCCCGCCTCGCGGGAGAGGGGCTGGGGGAGAGGGCATCGGCGCTCCAGCACGCGATATCGCTGGATCGACCGCCGCTTTCCCTCTCCCCTACCCCTCTCCCGCAAGCGGGAGAGGGGAAAACCGGGGGGCGGGCAACGACCTCGCTTTTCTCCGACCGATCAGAACAATTCAGCGTCCAGCGCCATCAGCGGCGCGGCGCCGGCGCGCGCCATGCGGATCTGCGCGGCGGTCTCCGGCAGCAGCTTGGCGAAATAGAAGCGCGCGGTGGCCAGCTTGGCGGTGTAGAACTTGTCGCCGCCGTCCTGCGTCCCCTGCTTCTCCAGCGCGATCTTCGCCATCCGGGCCCAGAAGTAGGCGAACACCAGGTGGCCGACCACGCGCAGGTACGGCACCGCGGCGGCGCCGACCTCGTCGGGATTGGCCATCGCCTTCATGCCGATCTCCATCGTCAGCTTCTGCACCTTGTCGCCCAGGTCCGCCAGCGGATTGACGAACTCCTGCATCGCCTCGTTGGTGCCCTCGGCCTCGACGAACTCCTGCACGATCTTGCCGAAGGCCTTCATCTTCGCGCCCATGTCGCCGAGGATCTTGCGGCCCAGCAGGTCCAGCGCCTGGATCGTGTTGGTGCCCTCGTAGATCATGTTGATGCGGGCATCGCGCACGTACTGCTCCATGCCCCATTCCGAAATATAGCCGTGGCCGCCGAACACCTGCATGCCCTCGTTGGTGGCGATGAAGGCGTTGTCGGTCAGGAAGGCCTTGATCACCGGCGTCAGCAGCGCGACCAGGTCGCCGGCCTGCTTGCGCACGGCCTCGTCCGGGTGCGACAGCTCGCGGTCGATCTGCAGCGCGGTCCAGTAGCTGAACGCGCGGCCGCCTTCGGCGAAGGCCTTCTGCGTCAGCAGCATGCGGCGCACGTCCGGGTGCACGATGATCGGATCGGCCGGCTTGTCCGGTGCCTTCGGCCCGGTCAGCGAACGCATCTGCAGCCGCTCCTTCGCGTAGGCCACCGAGTTCTGGTAGGCGACCTCGGTCAGCCCCAGGCCCTGCATGCCGACGCCCAGCCGCGCGGCGTTCATCATCACGAACATCGCGTTCAGGCCCTTGTTCGGCTCGCCGACCAGCCAGCCGCGCGCGCCGTCCAGGTTCATCACGCAGGTGGCATTGCCGTGGATGCCCATCTTGTGCTCGATCGATCCGCAGACGATGCCGTTGCGCTCGCCCGGATTGCCGTCGGCATCGGGAATGAACTTCGGCACCACGAACAGCGAGATGCCCTTGGTGCCCTGCGGGGCGTCAGGCAGGCGCGCCAGCACCAGATGGATGATGTTGGCCGACAGGTCGTGCTCGCCCGCCGAGATGAAGATCTTGGTGCCCGTCAGGCTGTACGAGCCGTCGTCCAGCGGCTCGGCCCTGGTGCGCAGGATGCCCAGGTCGGTGCCGCAGTGCGGCTCGGTCAGGCACATCGTGCCGGTCCACTCGCCCGACACCAGCTTGGGCAGGTAGCGCTGCTGCAGCTCGGGCGTGCCGTGCGCGTGCAGCGCCTCGTAGGCGCCGTGCGACAGGCCCGGGTACATGGTCCACGCCTGGTTCGCCGAGTTCAGCATCTCGAACAGCGCGTTGTTGACCAGGATCGGCAGGCCCTGGCCGCCGAATTCCGGGTCGCACGCGAGCGCCGGCCAGCCGGCCTCGACGTACTGCCGGTAGGCTTCCTTGAAGCCCGACGGCGCCGTCACGACGCCGTCGCCGTGGTGGGTGCAGCCCTCGCGGTCGCCGCTCTGGTTCAACGGGAAAATGACTTCCGAGCAGAACTTGCCGGCTTCCTCGATGACCTGGTTGATGGTGTCCGCGTCGATGTCCGCGTGCGGCGGCATCGCCTTGAGCTCGGCCTCGACGCCGAGCAGTTCGTGCAGCACGAATTGCATGTCGCGCAGCGGAGCGGTGTACTGGCCCATCAAGATCTCCTTGGAGTTGGCGAAGCCGCCGCGCCGCTCGTGCTTCCAGCACGCTATGCCCGCGGCGGCATCAGGTACGGTAGGACTGAATCAGCTTGTTGAGCGCGACCATGGCAAGCTCGGCGCTGTCGGGCAGGCGCAGGAAGCGGGCGTCGTGATGCAGCCCCAGTTCGAGGCTGTACATCTCGAACAGCATCAGCCGCGGATCGCAGTCCGCGCGCAGATGGCCTTCTTCCTTGGCCTGTTCGATCGCGCGTGTCAGCGCGGCCCGCCAGATCGTGACGCTCTTGATCAGTTCGTCGCGCACCGGGCTTTCCGCGCGGTCATCGTATTCGACCGCCCCGCTGATGTAGATGCAGCCGGTGGTGACTTCCTGGATCCGCTTTTCCATCCAGCGCCGCACCATCGACCACAGCCGCGGCAGACCGCGCGGCTCGTTCAGCGAGGGATAGAAGACCTCCTGCTCGAACCGGCGGTGATACTCGCGCACCACCTCCACCTGCAGGTCTTCGCGCGAACCGAAATGCGCGAACACGCCGCTCTTGCTCATTTGCATGCGTTCCGCGAGCAGACCGATCGTCAAACCTTCGAGTCCGTCGCGGGACGACAATTCCAGTGCGGCGTCGAGAATCGCCACGCGCGTCATCTCCCCCTTGCGCATCGGGGTGGGAGAAGCGTTGGCGGCGGATTCGAGACGGGCTGACTGGTGTCGCATGATTTTTCTCCGTACTTTTTGCGGCATCGGTTCGCGATGCCGCGCTTGGCCCTGGCCGGTGATGTCGATCGCCGCCGGCCCGCCGGGTAGGGCGGAGCCGGGGCGGCGAATGCACGCAGTCTAAGCCAAAAAAGAACGGTCGTTCAGATTATTCTGGCCGCGCCTGCCGCTATCAAGTTTTTAATTAGACCTTCGTTTCTAAACCGCGCGCCGGCCGAACTGCGGTGCAACATCCGGCGGTCCGCATCGGTGGCGGGGCCGATGTGCCGGTGCGCGCCGCATTTTGCCGCAAGGCAGCACCGGCATGCCACGTTCAGTAGCGGCCGGCGGCCCCGGCCACCATGACGCCGAAGCGCAACAGCATGTACGCCATCCAGTCCAGGCTGCGGCGCAGGCGCCCGCGGCGGGCATGATCCTCGGGTACCACCCGGGCGCTGCGCAGCGCGATCGCCCGTTCCAGCTCGCGGCGCAGTCCGGCGGCAAAGGCCTCGTCGTAGACCGCGACGTTGGCCTCGCGCGCCAGCAGCAGGCTGAACGGATCCATATTGCTGGAACCGACCGTCGCCCAGCTGTCGTCGACCACCGCGACCTTGGCGTGCAGGAAGCTCTCGGCGTATTCGTGGATCTCGACGCCGGCGTCGAGCAGCGTCGCGTACAGCGCGTGGGTCGCGTAGTGCTGCAGCCTGTATTCGACCATGCCTTGCAGCAGCAGCCGTACCCGCACGCCGCGGCGGCGGCAGGCCAGCAGCGCGCGCCGCATCTTGGCCCCGGGCAGGAAATAGGCGTTGGCGATGATCACGTCGTGCCGCGCCGCGCCCAGCGCCTGCAGATAGGCGCGCTCGATGGTGCGGCGGTTGCGCAGG
>NZ_AMPR02000076.1:0-10658 GCF_000307735.3 Cupriavidus sp. HPC(L)
GGCCGAGGCTTCGGCCTGCTTGCGGCCGCGGCGGGTCAGGGCACGTTGCAGGTCCGCGGGGCGGCCCATGCCGGCGACATCGGGGAGCGCTTCCGCTTCGGCGTGGCGCCACAGGATCAGGTTCATTGCTGGAGATGGGCACGGCGCGAATGCCGTGCGGCGGTCGTTGGTGTTGGTACTCCGGAAACCCGTACCGGCTCCGTCTGGATCGATTCGACTGGCGTGCCGCGCCTGGGTTCGGCACGGTAATCGGCACGGTATTCGGCGCGGTATTCGGCGCGGTATTCGGCGCGGTATTCGGCGCGGTATCAGGCGCCGCGTTCGGTCGGTGCTGTCGGCTCGTACGTCCGGGACATGGCCGGCGAGCCAATGCCGCGGCCAGTATGGCGCAGCGGCATGGCGCGGGCAATGCGCCGCCATGTCGGTGACAGGCCCCTGACAGCGGGCGACGCGGGAGTATCGGGCGCGTCGATGACAGTGCGATGACGGAAGTGCGACGGTCACGATCGGCGCTGCAAGCGGGCGACCGGCGTCGGACCAGGGACGGTCTTCTCGAGGTTCAGCGGGGGAGTAGCCGTGCTGCCGGCATTAACGGCAGGGGCATGGCGTCGCGGCCGTCGTCCGCCAAATGGACGAAGCGCGGGGGACGCAGGAAAGCCGGCTATAACGCAGGGGCGAACGCAACCAGCGCGGTCATTGCTGGCGACTGACCGCGTACGAGCTGTGGTGGAGCGGGAGGCACGGCGCCGCCGGGCGACGCACAGGATCGCGTCGTCGCCGCGACGCCGAGCAGGAGCGAAACCGTTGGACCGGGCGGTCCGGGTATCAGCTCTTGTGACGGAAGTTGATGCGACCCTTGGTCAGGTCGTAGGGCGACATTTCCAGCGTCACGCGGTCGCCGGCCAGAATACGGATCCGGTGCTTCTGCATCTTGCCCGATGCGTAGGCCCAGATTTCCACGCCGTTTTCCAGCAGCACGCGATAGCGGTTGTCGGGCAGCGCTTCCGAAACGACGCCGCCGAATTCAATGAGTTCTTCCTTAGCCAAGCTTCCTTCCTTTGTGGCTCCATGATGGGCAGCCGGACGGCCGCCTTTGCGGATGCGCGATTATAGCACGAACGCACCTGCAGCATTTTGGGTTCCCGGCAGGACCCTTTAGTTCCCGCGTGCACCGATCAAGTGGCTCGACCGCCCCTTGTTGGTGCCGGCACGAGCCGGCCCCACGCGACGACGCGCCAGCCGTTTTTGGGGCGGACGGAACGAACGCGGCGCCATTCTCCATTCTCTATAGGACTCTGGCGCCGTGTCGAGTGGCGTTCGGGAAGGTCGAACCCTGCGCCGACAGAAGGATGGCCCGCCCTGCACGATTCGAACGTGCGACCGCTCGCTTAGAAGGCGAGTGCTCTATCCAACTGAGCTAAGGGCGGTCGGAAGAGAAACAGAAGGGGAAGAGAAAAAGGGTTAGCCGGCCTTGGCCTGCTAACCCTTATCGTTCTGGTCGGGGCGACATGATTCGAACATGCGACCCTCTGATCCCAAATCAGATGCGCTACCAGGCTGCGCTACGCCCCGAAGCCGCGCATTGTATCCGTCGGCACTGCCGCGGTCAAACGCCACAAACGGGACAAGGCAGACCTCTTACTCGCCTTCCGGCAGACTGGCGCCGACGATGTTGAAGCCGGCGTCCACGTAGGTGATCTCGCCGGTCACGCCGCTGGACAGGTCCGACAGCAGGAAGGCCGCCACATTGCCGACTTCCTCGATGGTGACGTTGCGGCGCAGCGGGGCGGCTTCCTCGAAGTGGCCGAGCAGCTTGCCGAAGCCCTTGATGCCGGACGCGGCCAGCGTCTTGATCGGACCGGCGGAGATGCCGTTGGCGCGGATGCCGCGCGGGCCGACCGAGGCGGCCAGGTAGCGCACGCTGGCTTCCAGCGACGCCTTGGCCAGGCCCATCGTGTTGTAGTTGGGCACGACGCGTTCGCTGCCCAGATAGGTCAGCGTCAGCAGCGAGGCCTTGTCCGACAGCAGCGGCAGCGCGGCCTTGGCGAGCGCCGGGAAGCTGTAGGCCGAGATATCGTGGGCCACGCGGAACGCTTCGCGCGACAGGCCGTCGAGGAAGTCGCCGGCGATCGCCTCGCGCGGGGCGAAGCCAATCGAATGGACCAGCCCGTCGAGCTTGTCCCAGCGCTGGCCGAGCGCGGCGAAGGTGGCGGCGATCTGTTCGTCGCTCGACACATCGCATTCGAATACCAGATCGCTGCCGAATTCCTTGGCAAAGTCCTGGATACGGTCCTTGAAGCGCTCGCCGACATAGGTGAAGGCCAGTTCCGCGCCTTCGCGCTTGCAGGCCGACGCGATGCCGTAGGCGATCGAGCGGTTCGACAGCAAGCCGGTGATCAGGATCCGCTTACCTGCCAGAAATCCCATAAGTTCTCCATGGTGGTCTTGTGATGCGCGTTCGCGGTGTGCCGGGGTAGGGCACGCTGCCGGGCACGGTTTCTGCTGAGTCCCGCCGGGCCGCAGGGTCGGGTGGGATTCCACTTGGCCCCCGCCGGCCCGTACCGGATTGCCGATCGCGAGCGGGCAGGCCCGCTGCGGCCGCGGCCACGCCGCGTACTGGAATGTCCGGATGGCTGGAACGCCGCCGAACGAAGGTAAAATTGTCGCACAACTTGGCCCGGGCACCGACCGCGGCCGTCGTATTGGCAAGCGAAGTTCAGGGGGAGGGCATCGACCGGATGCAAAGGCAAGCAGCAGGGCCGTTTTCGGCATGGCATCGTATCCGGGCGCGGACCCGCACCGGCCTGGTCCAGATGCTGGCACGGTCCGCCGCAGCCGCCCTGGTGGCCGCGCTGTTGCCAATGTCGCCGACCACGGCATGGGCCGCACACGGCTTCGCGCTGCACGGCGACCTGAAGTACCCGGCGGACTTCCATCACTTCGACTACGTCAACCCCGACGCCCCGCGCGGCGGCACGCTGACGCTTGCCAATCCGGACCGGCGCACCAGCTTCGACAAATTCAATCCGTTCACGTTGAAAGGGGTCGCCGCGCCGGGCCTGACCTCGCTGATGTTCGAGTCGCTGCTGATCGGCAGCGCCGACGAGACCGCCAGCGCCTACGGGCTGCTGGCCGAGGACATCACGGTGGCGCCCGACGAGCTGTCGGTCACCTTCCGCATCCGCCCGCAGGCGCGCTTCCACAACGGCGATCCGGTGCTGGCGAGCGACGTCAAGTATTCCTACGACATGCTGATGAGCAAGGCCTCGAGCCCCGGCTATCGCAGCATGTGCGCCGACGTCAAATCGCTGACCGTGATCGACGACCGCACGGTGCGCTACGACTTCAAGCAGCGCAACGGCGAGCTGCCGCTGATCGTCGGCTCGCTGCCGGTGTTCTCGCGCAAATGGACGGCCAAGGTGCCGTTCGAGAAGCTGACCTTCGAGACGCCCGTCACCAGCGGCCCCTATCTGATCGAGCGCTACGACGCCGGCCGCGGCATCATCTACAAGCGCAATCCGGACTACTGGGGCAAGGACCTGCCGGTGCGGCGCGGCACCTTCAACTTCGACCGCGTGGTCTACCGGCTGTACAAGGACGAAACCGCGCGGCTCGAGGCCTTCAAGGCGGGCGAGTTCGACGCCATCGTCGAGTACCGCTCCAAGAGCTGGGCCAAGAGCTATGTCGGCAAGCGCTTCGGCAACGGCGAGCTGATGAAGACGGAATTCCCGCACCGCAATGGCGCCGGCATGCAGGGTTTCGTGATGAACCTGCGCAAGCCGCTGTTCCAGGACGTGCGCGTGCGCCAGGCGCTGATCCTGGCGCTCGACTTCGAATGGCTGAACCGGCAGCTGTTCTACGGCGCCTACAAGCGCCTGGACAGCTGGTTCTCCAACAGCGAGCTGGCGGCCAGCTCGACCTTCGACGGCCGTCCCGGCCCCGGCGAGCTGGCCTTGCTCGAGCCGCTGCGCAACCAGTTGGCGCCGGAGGTGTTCGGCCCGATCGTGACGCAGCCGACCACCGAGCCGCCGCGCTCGCTGCGCGACAACCTGCGCGAGGCGCGCCGGCTGCTGGCGCAGGCGGGCTGGACCTACAGCGACGGCGCGCTGCGCAACGCCAAGGGCGAGCCCTTCGTGTTCGAGTTCCTCGACGACGGCGGCGCGATGAGCCGGGTGATCACCACCTATGTGCGCAATCTGGAGAAGCTCGGCATCCAGGTCCATCAGCGCACCACCGACTTCGCGCTGTACCAGAAGCGGCTGGAGGACTTCGATTTCGACGTGGTGTCGATCCGCTTCCCCGATTCGCAGAGCCCCGGCAACGAGTTGCGCGACCGCTTCACCAGCGAGGCGGCCTCGACCCCGGGCTCGGACAACCTGTTCGGGCTGAAGTCGCCGGCGGTCGACAAGCTGGTCGACCAGGTGCTGCGCGCGCATACGCGCAAGGACCTGGTCAACGCGTCGCGCGCGCTCGACCGCGTGCTGATGCACGGCTACTACGTGGTGCCGAACTGGTACAGCGCTTCGCACCGCGTGGCCTACCGGCGCGAGCTGGTCTATCCGCAGCGGCTGCCGTACTACTACACGGCCGAGGGCTGGGTGCTCAGCAGCTGGTGGCGCAGCGATGTGCCCGGCGCCGGGCAGGCCAAGGCGGCGGCGCCGGCCAAGGCGGCGCGCTGAGCGCGGCGATCGCCGCGACGGGCGCCACAGGAAAACAGGAAACGGCATGCTGGCCTATCTGCTCAAACGCGTTCTGCTGATGATCCCGACGCTGATCGGCGTGATCACGCTGACGTTCGTCGTGATCCAGTTCGTGCCCGGCGGCCCTGTCGAGCAGATGATGATGGAGCTCAAGGGACGCGGGGGCGGCGGCGAGGCCAGCGGCGGCGGTGCCGAATACCGCGGCCGGCGCGGCGTCGACGCCGAGAAGATCAAGGAGATCCAGGCGCTGTACGGCTTCGACAAGCCGCCGCTGGAGCGCTACTGGATGATGCTCAAGCGCTTCGCGCAGTTCGACCTGGGCCAGAGCTACTTCCAGCACCGCAGCGTCTGGGAGCTGGTCAAGTCCAAGCTGCCGGTGTCGGTCAGCCTGGGCCTGTGGACGTTCTTCCTGACCTACCTGATATCGGTGCCGCTCGGCATCGCCAAGGCGATCCGGGCGGGCAGCCGCTTCGACGTGGTGACCAGCATGATCGTGCTGGTCGGCTACGCGATCCCCGGCTTCGTGCTCGGCGTGCTGCTGCTGGTGCTGTTCGGCGGCGGCACCTTCGTGCAGTGGTTCCCGCTGCGCGGCCTGACTTCGGACAACTGGGAGCAGCTGTCGCTGATGGGCAAGGTGATGGACTATCTGTGGCACCTGGTGCTGCCGATCACCGCGTCGGTGGTCGGCAGCTTCGCCGTGGTGACGATGCTGACCAAGAACGCGTTCCTGGAGGAGGTGCGCAAGCAGTATGTGCTGACCGCGCGCGCCAAGGGCCTGTCGGAGCGGCGCGTGCTGTGGAAGCATATTTTCCGCAATGCGCTGATCCCGCTGGTCACGGGCTTCCCGGCGGCCTTCATCGGCGCCTTCTTCACGGGCTCGCTGCTGATCGAGACGCTGTTCTCGCTCGACGGGCTGGGCCTGTTGTCCTACGAGGCGGTGCTGCGCCGCGACTATCCGGTCGTGCTCGGCACGCTGTACCTGTTCACGCTGATCGGCCTGGTGACCCGGCTGATCTCCGATGTCTGCTACGTGCTGGTCGACCCCCGCATCCATTTCGAGGCCATGCCGCGATGATCCCGCGTTGGCAAACTCCTTTCCGCTCGACGCCCCGGCCGCCGCGCCTGGACCGGCTGCCGTCGTCGCTGTCGCCGCGCCAGCGCGCCTGGCAGCGCTTTCGCCGCAACCGGCTCGGCTACTGGAGCCTGATCGCCTTCGTCGTGCTGTTCGTGCTCAGCATGTTCGCCGAGGTGCTGTCGAGCGACCGGCCGCTGGTGGTCAAGTACCGCGGCGAGTGGTATTTCCCGATCGTGCAGACTTATGCCGAGACCACGTTCGACGGCGACTTCCCGACCCCGACCGACTATCTCGATCCCTTCATCCGCCAGCGCATCACCAGCAACGGCAACTGGGCCATCTATCCGCCCAACCGCTATTCGTACGACACGCTGAACTATTTCGCCAAGGAGCCGAATCCCGCGCCGCCGTCGTCGGAGAACTGGCTCGGCACCGACGACCGCGGCCGCGACGTGCTGGCGCGGCTAATCTACGGCTTCCGCGTGTCGGTGCTGTTCGGCCTGGCGCTGACCGTGATCGGCGTGGTGATCGGCACCATCACCGGCGCGCTGATGGGCTTCTTCGGCGGGCGCTTCGACCTGATCTCGCAACGCGCGATCGAGATCTGGAGCTCGATGCCCGAGCTCTATCTGCTGATCATCTTCGCCTCGATCTTCGAGCCCAGCCTGGCGCTGCTGATCATCCTGCTGTCGCTGTTCGGCTGGATGGGCTTGTCGGACTACGTGCGCGCCGAGTTCTACCGCAACCGCTCGCTCGACTACGTCAAGGCGGCGCGCGCGCTGGGCCTGTCCAATGCGCAGATCATGTGGCGCCATATCCTGCCCAACAGCCTGACGCCGGTGATCACCTTCCTGCCGTTCCGCATGAGCGCCGCGATCCTGGCGCTGACGAGCCTCGACTTCCTCGGCCTGGGCGTGCCGCCGACCACGCCGAGCCTGGGCGAGCTGCTGGCGCAGGGCAAGGCCAACCTGGATGCGTGGTGGATCTCGCTGTCGACCTTCGGCGTGCTGGTCGTCACGCTGTTGTTGCTGACGTTCATGGGCGATGCGCTGCGCGATGCCTTCGATACGCGGCTGGGCCTGGCGGCGCTGCGCGGCCGGGTCGAGCCCAAGCTGCCCGACCCGTCGGCGGGATCGGCCGGCGGACCGGCGGCGGATGCCGCAGCGGCGGGGCAGTCCGCCGCGGGAGCGCGGCCATGAACGACCTTCCCATCAAGATGCCGCCACAGCCCATGGCCACGCCGCCCGACGCCGCCGATCCGGCGCTGATCCGCGTCGACCGCCTGTCGGTGACCTTCGGCGAAGGGCCGGAGGCCACCCGCGCGGTGCGCGATGTCAGTTTCTCGCTGCGCCCGGGCGAACGCTTCGCGCTGGTCGGCGAGTCCGGCTCGGGCAAGACCGTGACCGCGCTGTCGATGTTGCGGCTGGTCGAGGACGCGCGCTACCAGGGCGCGATCCATTTCGAAGGGCGCGACCTGCTGCGCGTGCCCGACCGCGAAATCCGCGCGATCCGCGGCAGCGAGATCGCGATGATCTTCCAGGAGCCGATGACCGCGCTGAATCCGCTCTATACGGTCGGCAACCAGATCGTCGAGACGCTGGAGCTGCACGAGGGGCTGGACAAGCGCGCCGCGCGCGAACGGGCGATCGCGCTGCTCGAGCGCACCGGCATCGAGGAGGCGGCGCATCGCTTCGACAGCTTCCCGCACCAGCTGTCGGGCGGCCAGCGCCAGCGCGCGATGATCGCGATGGCGCTGGCCTGCCGGCCCAAGCTGCTGCTGGCCGACGAGCCGACCACGGCGCTCGACGTCACGATCCGCGTGCAGATCCTGGAGCTGCTGCGCGACCTGCAGGCCGAGTTCGGCATGGCGGTGATGCTGATCACCCACGACCTGAACATGGTGCGCGCGTTTGCCCAGCGCATCGGCGTGATGGAGCAGGGCGTGCTGGTCGAGATCGGCGAGACCGCCGAGGTCTTCGCCAATCCGCGCCACCCGTACACGCAGCGGCTGATCGACAGCCGGCCGCGGCGCGAGGTGGTGCCGGTGCTGCCGCTGGCGCCGACCCTGCTGAGCGCGCGCGGCCTGGACGTCAACTACACGCGCAAGCGCCGGGGCCTGGCCGGCTGGTTCGGCCGCGACGTGGTCCGCGCGGTCAAGGAGGTCGACTTTGACCTGCGCGAGGGCGAGACGCTGGGCATCGTCGGCGAGTCCGGTTCGGGCAAGACCACGCTGGCTCACGCGGTGCTGGCGCTGCAGCGCAAGAGCGGCGGCCAGATCCAGTTTCTCGGGCGCAGCCTGGAACAGGTCAGGCGGGCCGAGCGCGCGTCGCTGCGGGCCCGGCTGCAGGTGGTGTTCCAGGACCCGTTCGGCTCGCTGTCGCCGCGCATGACGATCGAGCAGATCGTCGGCGAGGGCCTGGCGCTGCATCAGCCGGGGCTGTCGCGCGAGGCGATGCGCGAACGCGTGATCGAGGCGCTGCGCGAGGTGGGGCTGGACCGCACCGCGCTGGGGCGCTATCCGCACGAGTTCTCCGGCGGGCAGCGCCAGCGCATCGCCATCGCGCGCGTGCTGATCCTCAAGCCGCAGGTGGTGGTGCTCGACGAACCGACCTCGGCGCTGGACGTATCGATCCAGCAGCAGGTGCTGGCACTGCTGTCGCAGCTGCAGCGCAAGTACAACCTCAGCTACCTGTTCATCAGCCACGACCTGGCCGTGATCCGCGCGATGGCGCACCGCGTCATCGTGATGAAGGGCGGGGAGGTGGTCGAGGCCGGCGAGACCGATGCGGTGCTGGGCGCACCGCAGCACGCCTACACCCGCAAGCTGATGCGGGCGGCCCAACTCGGCATGGACTCCGGCCTGGGTCTGCGGGCAGGAGACGCCGGAGGCTGGCCGGGATGAACGCCCGGCTGATGTCCGCACATGGCCACCCACGGCCGCCGCTCTTTGTCCGATACCGCGGTCAATCCCAAGAATCAGCGTGCAAGTCCCCCGCTATTCCTTTGATTACACGGCGATTTCGGCCGATTTTGTAACGAACTTTGACATCGCCGGCGTGACCTTATACCATCCCGCGAGAACTTGATGTGTGGGTGGTTTGCACGCCGCACGTCTCCTGGCGGGTGCGTCCGGCCGTACCCCGACACCGTTGTCGGGACGATTCGGCTCCTGGCATTCGCCGTCAGCAGTCTTTCCACATAGTCATCTCCGATCCACACGACGATGGGTTGTCGCGTCGCGTGAGGGATCGTGTGATTTGAATCATCCGAACCGGAACCAACGGGAGAACCCATGCAGCGAACGGTGCTTCATTCCCTGGCGCGTGCCGCCATCGGACTGACCCTGGCATGCGGCGCGGCCTTGTCGAATGGAGCCCTGGCTGACACGGTGTTCAAGGAACCCGGCACGGAGCTGAGCGCCGAGGCCCAGCAGCCCGAGCCGAAGAAGGGCCTGCTGTCGTCGATGATGAATTCGACCAGCCATGTCGCCAACAAGGCCGGCGATCTGGTGATGAACGCGCTGGGCCTGATCGGTGTCCGCTATCGCTTCGGCGGCAACACGCCGGAATCGGGCCTCGATTGCAGCGGCTTCGTCCGCTACGTCTTCAACGACACCTTCGGCTTCATGCTGCCGCGGCGCTCGGTCGAGATCAGCCGCGTCGGCACCAACGTTGCCGCGCACGAACTGCGCCCCGGCGACCTGGTGTTCTTCAACACGATGCGCCACGCGTTCTCGCACGTCGGCATCTATATCGGCGACAACAAGTTCGTGCACGCGCCGTCGACGGGCAGCAAGATTCGCGTCGACGACATGCGTTCGGCCTACTGGGTCACGCGCTACAACGGCGCGCGCCGCATCGACGATATGCCGGAGCGCGACAACGGCGCGGCCGGCGGCATCGGCGGCATGGTCGAGACGCTCAAGCGCTTCGATCCGAACGCCAGCGGGCGTACGTTCTACGGCGGCTGATCGCAACGGCGCCGGATTGGCGTCGATTGGCGCCGATCGCCATGCAATGAAAAGGACTGCCTCGGCAGTCCTTTTTCGTTGGTGCGGTGGTGCCGTGCTGGTTGCGGGCGGCTGTGCCCGCTGCCTACTTCCCCGCGACCGGCGCGACCGGCGCAACGGGCGCAACCGGCTGCAGGCGCGCCTGCGCCAGCTTCTCGCGCAGTGCGGGCAGGGCGGCCACGGCGGCCTTCTCGCCCGCGAGGATCGCGCGGTTGCGTGCGCCGAAGTCGCTGCCGCTCATGTCCGGCAGGTCGGGGCGGATCACCACGTCGGCGCGGGCCAGCGCCAGCCGGTTGATCGACTGCCCCATGATGGCCGTGGTCTGCAGCAGCACGCCGCTCTGGCCAGCGTTGTTCTGGCTGGCCGGATCTGCCGAGATGTTGACCGCGATCACGAAGTCGGCGCCCATGCTGCGCGCGGAGTCGACCGGCACCGGCTCGACCAGGCCGCCGTCGACGTAGTCGTGTCCCTGGATCGACACTGGCTGGAACACGCCCGGCACGCTGCTGGACGCGCGTACCGCCTGGCCGGTATTGCCGCGCCGGAACAGGATCGCGCGGCCGGTCTTCAGGTCGGTGGCGACGATGCCCAGCGGAATCTTCATCGCCTCGATAGGCCGGTTGTCGACCAGGCGGTTCACGTAGTTCTGCAGCGCCTCGCCCTTGAGCCAGCCGCCGAAGCGGGTGCCGAACGGCAGCGCCCAGTCGGCGATGGTGGCCTCGTCCATCTTCAGTGCGTGCTTGTTCAGCTCGAAGCCGTCCATGCCGGAGGCGTAGAGCGCCGCGACCACCGCGCCGGCGCTGGTGCCGGTGACCAGGTCGGGGCGGATGCCGTGCGCTTCCAGCGTCTTGATCACGCCGATATGGGCGAAGCC
>NZ_AMPR02000075.1:0-10672 GCF_000307735.3 Cupriavidus sp. HPC(L)
GGTACCGAAGCCGCGCTGGAAATACTCGGCCACGATCGAGCGCTCGCCCGGCTCGCACTTGTTCAGGAAGCTGAGCCGGAACGCCAGCGCCGGATCGCGGAAGATCTGGCAGTTCTCGGCCCAGGCGATCACCGTGCGCGGCGACATCAGCGTCGACACGTCGCCCGCGGCAAATCCTTCGCGCGTCAGCTGCGCGACGGCGACCATCGCGCCGACCAGTTCGCGCCCGGCCGCGTCGGCCAGTTCCGGCACGCGCGTCAGCACGATATCGATCTCCGCCTCGCGCGGCAGATAGTCCAGCGTCGCCACCACGTTCCAGCGGTCGATCTGCGCGTGGTTCAGCAGGTGGGTGCCGTGATACATGCCGGTCAGATTGCCGAGCCCGACCGTGTTGGCGGTCGCGAACAGCCGGAAGAACGGATGCGGCTGGATCACGCGTTTCTGGTCCAGCAGCGTGAACCGTCCATCGCGCTCGAGCACGCGCTGGATCACGAACATCACGTCCGGCCGGCCCGCGTCGTATTCATCGAACACCAGCGCGATCGGCCGCTGCAGCGCCCACGGCACGATGCCCTCCTGGAATTCGGTGACCTGCTGGCCGTCGCGCAGCACCACGGTGTCGCGCCCGACCAGGTCCATGCGGCCGATATGGCCGTCGAGATTGACGCGCACGCAGGGCCAGTTAAGCCGCGCCGCCACCTGCTCGATATGGGTCGACTTGCCGGTGCCGTGCATGCCCTGCACCAGCACGCGGCGGTTGCTGACGAAGCCGGACAGGATCGCCAGCGTGACCTCCGGCTCGAAGCGGTAGCCGGGATCGATTTCCGGCACGTGGTCGTCGCGCACGCCGAAGGCCGGCACCCGCATCGCGCTGTCGATGCCGAACACTTCACGCACCGACACCATGCGGTCCGGCGTCACGCTGGCAAGGTCGATCGCCACTTCGGTTCTCCTGGATAAGGCTGGACTACTTCGACGCGCCGCGCAGGCGCATGCCCGCCGCCGGCTGTTCACGAGGCCATCTTATCCCAGTCTCACTTTTAGGTACAACTCATACCGATTAATGGATTTTCCTATTGACGATGCTCGACGTCCGTCCTACATTTCAGCCAAACAACAGTTTTCGGTACATACCGTACCGTTTTACGAGTCACAACGATCCCAACCTACCGGAGACCGCAAGCATGTCCGACCACACTCCCACCGCCGGCCCGCAGGCCATGACGCCTTCCGAGGCCTTTGTCGAAACCCTCGCCGCCAACGGCGTGACCGATATGTTCGGCATCATGGGGTCGGCCTTCATGGATGCGATGGACATCTTCGCGCCCGCCGGCATCCGCCTGATCCCGGTCGTGCATGAGCAGGGCGCCGGCCATATGGCCGACGGCTATGCGCGCGTGTCGGGCCGCCACGGCGTCGTGATCGGCCAGAACGGCCCCGGCATCAGCAACTGCGTGACCGCGATTGCCGCGGCCTACTGGGCGCACAGCCCGGTGGTGATCGTCACGCCCGAGGCCGGCACCATGGGCATCGGCCTGGGCGGCTTCCAGGAAGCCAACCAGTTGCCCATGTTCCAGGAGTTCACCAAGTACCAGGGCCACGTCACCAATCCGGCGCGCATGGCCGAATTCACCGGCCGCTGCTTCGATCGCGCGATGGCCGAGATGGGCCCGACCCAGTTGAACATTCCGCGCGACTACTTCTACGGCCAGATCAAGGCCGAGATTCCGCAGCCGCGCCGGCTGGACCGCGGCCCGGGCGGCGAGCAGAGCCTGAACGAAGCGGCCGAACTGCTGGCGCAGGCCAGGTTCCCGGTGATCATCTCCGGCGGCGGCGTGGTGATGGCCGATGGCGTCGAGGAATGCAAGGCGCTGGCCGAGCGGCTGGGCGCGCCGGTGGTCAACAGCTATCTGCACAACGACTCCTTCCCCGCCAGCCACCCGCTGTGGTGCGGTCCGCTCGGCTATCAGGGTTCGAAGGCGGCGATGAAGCTGATCTCGCGCGCCGACGTCGTGGTGGCGCTCGGTTCGCGGCTGGGACCGTTCGGCACGCTGCCGCAGCACGGCATGGACTACTGGCCGAAGACGGCCAAGATCATCCAGATCGACGCCGACCACAAGATGCTGGGCCTGGTGAAGAAGATCTCGGTCGGCATCTGCGGCGACGCCAAGGCAGCCGCCGTCGCGCTGACCGAGCGGCTGGCCAACCGCACGCTGGCCTGCGACGCGACCCGCGCCGCGCGCGCCGACCAGATCGCCACCGAGAAGGCCGCCTGGGAGAAGGAACTGGACGAGTGGACGCACGAGCGTGACGCGTTCAGCCTCGACATGATCGAGGAACAGAAGAACGAACGGACGCCGAACGGCGGCACCTACCTGCATCCGCGCCAGGTGCTGCGCGAGCTCGAAAAGGCGATGCCGGCCGACGTGATGGTGTCGACCGACATCGGCAACATCAACTCGGTGGCCAACAGCTATCTGCGCTTCGAGAAGCCGCGCAGCTTCTTCGCGGCGATGAGCTGGGGCAACTGCGGCTACGCCTTCCCGACCATCATCGGCGCCAAGGTCGCGGCGCCGCACCGGCCGGCGATCTCGTACGCCGGTGACGGTGCCTGGGGCATGAGCCTGATGGAGACCATGACCTGCGTACGCCATAACATCCCGGTCACCGCGGTGGTCTTCCACAACCGCCAGTGGGGCGCGGAGAAGAAGAACCAGGTGGACTTCTACAATCGCCGCTTCGTCGCCGGCGAGCTGGACAACCCGAGCTTCGCCAACATCGCCCGCGCGATGGGCGCCGAAGGCATCGTGGTCGACCGGCTCGAGGATGTCGGCCCGGCGCTGAAGAAGGCCATCGACCTGCAGATGAACCACGGCAAGACCACCATCGTGGAAATCATGTGCACCCGCGAACTGGGCGATCCGTTCCGCCGCGATGCCTTGTCCAAGCCGGTCCGCCTGCTCGACAAGTACAAGGATTACGTATAACGGAAGCAACGAGGCGCGCGGTGCGGCCCTGCCGCGCCGCGCGATCACGGCCTTCGGGGCCGCCGCAGCAATGCGGCCCCGGACAGACAAAACAAAGACAGCGACGCCGTGACGACACCATCATGAGAAGCACTGGAGACAAAAATTGCTGGATAACCCCGAGGGCTCGCGCGGCCTCAAGCACAGCCTGAAACAGCGCCACATGACGATGATCGCGCTCGGCGGCGTGATCGGTGCCGGACTGTTCGTCGGCAGCGGCGTCGTGATCAAGTCGGCCGGCCCGGCGGCCGTCCTTTCCTTCCTGCTGACCGGCATGCTGGTGGTGCTGGTGATGCGGATGCTGGGCGAGATGGCGTGCGCGCTGCCCACCGTCGGCTCCTTCTACGAATACGCGCGCGAGGCATGGCGCGACAAGCCCCAGACGGGCGCGCTCGCCAGCTTCCTGACCGGCTGGATGTACTGGTACTTCTGGGTCATCGTGGTCGCCATCGAAGCGGTGGCGGGAGCGGACCTGATCCGCTACTGGCTGCCCGACGTTCCGTCCTGGGCCATCAGCCTGGTGCTGCTGGTGATGCTGACGCTGACCAACCTGTTCTCGGTCAAGTCCTTCGGCGAGTTCGAATTCTGGTTCGCGTCCATCAAGGTAGCCGCGATCGTCGTGTTCCTGTTCCTGGCCGGCCTGTTCGTGCTGGGCATGTGGCCCGATACCGCGCCCAGCGTCGCCAACCTGAGCGCGCACGGCGGGTTCGCACCCAACGGCATCATGCCGGTGCTGACCGGCGCCGTCGCCGCGACGGGCTTCTACTTCGGCGCGGAGATCGTCACGATCGCCGCGGCCGAAACCGCGGAGCCGCAGAAGGCGGTGGCCAAGGCGACCCACTCGGTGATCACGCGCGTGCTGGTGTTCTACGTCGGCTCGGTGCTGCTGGTGGTGTGCCTGGTGCCGTGGAACTCGCCGGGCATCGCCACCCCGTACGTCAGCGCGCTCGACGCGATGGGCATCCGTGGCGCCGCCCAGGTGATGAACGCGGTGGTGCTGACCGCGGTGCTGTCGGCGCTGAACTCGGGCCTGTATGCGTCGTCGCGGATGATCTTCGCGCTGACGCGCCGCGGCGATGCGCCGGCCGCGCTGGCCAAATTGAACCGCAATGGCGTGCCGGTCCGCGCGATCCTGTTCTCGACGCTGTTCGGTTATGCCGCAGTCGTGATGTCCTACGTGTCGCCCGATACGGTATTCGCCTTCCTGGTCAATTCGTACGGCACGGTCGCGATCTTCGTCTACATCCTGATCGCGGTATCGCAGCTGCGTCTGCGCGCGCGGCTCGAACGCGAGGCACCGGAGAAGCTGCGCGTGCGCATGTGGATGTACCCGTATCTGACCTATGTGGCGATCATCGGCATGACCGGCATCGTGGTGGCGATGGCCTTCATTCCGGACCAGCGCAAGCCGCTGCTGCTCGGCGTCGTCAGCCTCGGCATCCTGCTGCTGGTCTACCTGGTGCGTCGGCAGTACCGCCATCATGGGCAATCGCGGGACAGCGAGATCGATCCGCACCAGCAACATCTGGGCGACATGCCGCGGGCCGAAGTGCATCGGTTTTGAGGTTCCAAGGGTTGAGAGGGCGTCGCGGCTTGGGGCGCCTCGCCCTCTCCCCCAGCCCCTCTCCCGCATTGCGGGAGAGGGGAGCAGGTCGTCGGCATTGGATATGCCCGAGCATTTGCGTGCCTCCTCTCCGCTCTCCCCTCTCCCGCCGAGCGGGAGAGGGGTCGGGGAGAGGGCAACCGCCCCCACCAGCGGCAAACGCTGGCCCAATCGATTCCATCCAACTGGCCCTACAGCGCATCCCGGCGCTTCCCTATGCTGGGAACGTGCGAAGGACCGGGTCCGCTGCCGCGCGGACCGCAACAACATCGAGGAGATTCAAGTGGAGTACGCAAGCAAGCAGGCCGGCACCGAAGCCATCGTCGCGGCCACCAGCAACCCGTCCGGACAGCAGGCCGGTGGCGCCAGCGGCGGCGTCACCGCCGCCACGCTGCAGGCCTTCAGCGACGCCTGGAACCGCCACGACATCGACGCGCTGATGTCGTTCATGACCGACGACTGCGTGTTCCACGCGGTGGCCGGCGGCGAGCTGTTCGGCCGCACCTTCAGCGGCCGCGAGGCGGTGCGCGAGGGCTTCCAGCTGGCGTGGCAGACCTTCCCCGACGCCGCCTGGCTCGACGGCGAGCATTTCGTCTGCGGCGATCGCGGCGTCAGCGAATCGACGTTCCGCGGCACCAAGGCCGACGGCTCGCGCATCGAGGCGCGCATGGTCGACGTGTTCACCTTCCGCGACGGCAAGATCGCGGTCAAGAACGCCTATCGCAAGGACCGTCCCGCGCTGGCGGCCGGTTCGCGCGGCTGATCGAACGCGTCGCCAAACGCGTCGCCAACAGGAGCGCAGCGATGGAAGCCATTGCCGATATCACCGCCATCGGACGGGAGAACGGGACGCCGGGCCAGCCCGGTGGCCACACCGGACAGGACGGGGCCACCGGTCCGTCCCGGCCCTACGATCCCGCCTACGACCCGCTGGTCGCGCCGACGCCCGGCCAGGGCCGCGACTACGCACCGACCTACTGGATCGGCACCGCCGGCGAGCCGCCGCCCGACGACGGTCCGATCACGCACGACGTCGACGTCGATGTCGCGATCATCGGCTCGGGTTTCACCGGGCTGACCTGCGCGATCTTCCTGGCGCAGGAACACGGCATCAAGGCCACCGTGCTGGAAGCGAACCGCGTCAGCTGGGGCTGCAGCACGCGCAACGGCGGGCAGGCGCAATGCGCGTCGGGCCGGCTCAAGCGGTCGCAATGGATCCAGCGCTACGGCCTGGACGCCGCGCTGCGGCTGCACGAGGAAGTGTGCGCCGGCATGGAGACCTTCAAGACGCTGATCCGCGATATCGACTGCGATCCGCAGCCCGGCGGCCACCTGTACATCGCGCACCGTCCCGAGGCGATGCCGGCGCTCGAGAAGGAGGCCAAGCTGCTGCGCGAGGTCTTCCACTACGACGCCCGAATTCTCGATGCCGATACCGTCAAGCGCGAATACGTCGACGACAAGGAGGCGGCCGGCGCGATGCACGAGCCGGAAGGCATCGGCATCCATGCCGGCAAGCTGGCCTTCGGCTATCTGCGCCGCGCCCGCGCGCTGGGCGCGACCGTGCATCCATCGAGCCCGGTGCTCGACTGGACCACGCGCGACGGCGTGCACTATCTGCGCACGCCGGGCGGCATCGTGCGGGCGCGCGCGGTGGGCGTCGCGACCGGCGGCTATACCTCGCAGAACCTGCATCCGCATCTGAAGAACCGGCTGTTCCCGATCCTGTCGAACTCGATCGTGACGCGGCCGCTGACGCCCGATGAAATCGCGGCCTGCAACTTCCGCACGACGCAGGTGATCACCGACACCCGCATCCTGCGCCACTACTACCGGCTGATGCCCGACGGCCGCCTGCAGATCGGCAGCCGCAGCGCGATCACCGGCACGGACGCGCCGCGGCCCCAGTACGAGCAGAAGCTGGTCGACGACATGGTGCGCAAGTTCCCGGCGCTCAAGGGCATTCCGATCGACTACTCGTGGTGGGGCTGGGTCGACGTCAGCCACGACATGATGCCGCGCATCTTCCGTCCCGATCCCGCGCAGACGATCTACTACGCGATGGGCTACGGCGGCAACGGCGTCATGTACTCGGCCCAGGCTGGGCGCCGCATGGCCGCGATGATCGCCGGCAAGAACCCGGGACCGGAGCTGCCGATCTTCCGCTCGGCGCTGCCGTTTCCCAATGTGCGCGAGTGGGTCGAGTCGCCGGCGTTCGCACCGTTCCGGCGGCTGGGGCAGCGGTTCCTGTACCACTGGTATCACTTGAAGGATGATGTGCTGTAGTTAAGCGAGACCCTTGGTGTTCTCCCCTCTCCCGCCTGCGGGAGAGGGGTCGGCGGAGAGGGCAAGGGGCGCATGCAGAAGCGATGGCGCGAGACCCACCGCCCGGCCCTCTCCCCCACCCCTCTCCTACCAGTGGGAGAGGGGAGCTCGGATCGGCCGCTCGTGCCATGGCGCAATCGCAAGAGGCAGGAACGTCCCCATACCCCCTCCCCGCCCCATATCCGATAATGCTTCCCGATCCAAGGACGAAATCGACGATACGGAGCGCGAACGGCATGGCCACGGCGGGCAAGGGAAACACCTTCTGGAATCGGCTGCTGCAATTGCCCGCCGACTCGGGGCTGAGCCTGCAGGCCCAGCTGCGCCAGCAGATCGTCTCCGCCATCCTGTCGCGGCAGCTGCCCGAAGGCAGCGCGCTGCCGTCGAGCCGCGAACTGGCCGCGACGCTCGGCATCGCGCGCAATACCGTGATCCTGGCCTTCCAGCAGCTGGTCGACGAGCACTTCCTCGAAACGCGGCCGCGGCGCGGCTACTTCGTCGTCCAGCAATTGCCGAGCGTGGCGCCACCGGCGTCCACGGCGAACGCCAACACGGCGGCCCGCACCGACGGCGGCAGCGAGACGCCGGGCCCCGACTGGAGCGAACGGCTGCCCGATATCAGCGGTCTGCGCGCGATCGTCAAGCCCAACGACTGGCAGAACTATCCGTATCCGTTCATCTATGGGCAGTTCGATCCGGCGCTGTTCCCGACCGCTGACTGGCGCGAATGCTCGCGCATGGCGCTGGCCGTGCTGGAGATCCGCGGCTGGGCCTCCGACCTGATCGACCGCGACGATCCGCTGCTGATCGAGCAGTTGCAGCGCCACGTGCTGCCGCGCCGCGGGGTCTGGGCCAATCCGGACGAGATCATGGTCACGCTGGGCGCGCAGCATGCGCTCTATCTGCTGGCCGATCTGCTGATGCGCGACGCGGTGGTCGGCCTGGAGGAACCGGGCTACAGCGATGCGCGCGCGATCTTCGGCATGCGCGCTCGCGAGGTGGTGCCGCTGCCGGTCGACGACTCGGGCCTGCGTCCCGAGGGTGAGCTGGCGCGCTGCGACTATGCCTTCGTCACACCCAGCTACCAGTGCCCGACCACGGTGACGATGCCGCTGGACCGGCGCGAGGCGCTGCTGGCCGAGGCGCATCGGCACGACGTGGTGCTGATCGAGGACGACTACGACACCGAGAATCCGGCGCTGACGCAGCCGATTCCCGCGCTGAAGAGCCTGGACCGCGAGGGCCGCGTGATCTATGTCGGCAGCCTGTCGAAGTCCTTCGTGCCCGGCATCCGGCTCGGCTATATCGTCGCGCCGAGCTCGGTGATCCGCCAGGCGCGGGCGCTGCGGCGCTACATGCTGCGGCACCCGCCGGCCAACAACCAGCGCGCCACCGCGCTGTTCATCTCGCTGGGCCACCACGACGCGCTGCTGCGGCGGGTCGCCCCGATCTTCCAGCGCCGCGCGGCCGTGCTGCGCGACATGCTGGCGCGGCATCTGCCGCAATGCCGCGTCCAGAATTCGCCGGGCGCGTCATCGTTCTGGGTCGAGGGACCGCCGGGCCTCGACGCACGCAAGCTCGGCGATATCGCGCTGCGGCACGGCGTGATCATCGAGCCCGGCGACGTGTTCTTTGCCGCCGACGGACCATCGCCGCACTTCCGCCTCGGCTACACCGGGATCGCCGAGGAACGGATCGAGGAAGGTGTGCGGCTGCTGGCCCAGCTGATCGAGCACGAGCGGCGGCGCTGAGGCACGGCACCGCCCGCTGTTCCCTTGCCGGCAGGCTGCCCGCGCAGCACATCGAGTGCCGAGCCTAGGGCAAACCCCGATCCGATGGCGGCGCGATTGTCCGCGCGGGGACAATCTGCACCTCGCCTCCCGTCTATTCTTCCTTCGGACCGCCCCCAGCAGCAGCAGCAGCAGCCGCTCGAGTCTGTGCCAGACCGGTGTCGAGGGGCAGGTCGCGCCCGTCCTGGCCTGACTCCACGACATCGAAGGAGACGACATGGCACAGACTTTCGCTTTCCGTTGGCATCGTATCGCCCTGACTGCTGTCGCGATGGCCGCGCTGGCCGCCTGCGGCGGCAGCGACGACGACCACACGCCCGGGCCGTCGGCCTCGGCCAATGCCGAGCAGGCGTGTTCGCAGCTGGCGGGCAAGACCGTCGCCGGCGCGACGGTCACGGCGGCCGCGACCGTCGCGGCAAGCGGGCCCCAACCGCTGTTCTGCAAGGTCAACGCGACCATCGCACCGCGACTGAACCTGGAACTGCGGCTCCCCGATCGGTGGAACGGCAAGCTGTATTACGGCGGCGGCGGCGGTTACAACGGGTCGATCCCCGGCATCGACGTTCCCACCAACCTGACCGCGTTGAAACAGGGCTACGCCACCGTCAACAGCGACTCGGGGCATGCCGGCAACGTGCTGTCAGCGGACTTCGCGCTCGACGATCCGCACGCCGCCGCGCTGTTCGGCCATCAGTCGGTACCGACGGTGATGTCGTCGGCGCGGCAGATGCTGCAAACCGCCTATGGCAAGGCGCCGGAGCGGTCCTACTTCGAGGGCTGCTCCAATGGCGGCCGTGAGGCGCTGATGGCGGCGCAGCGCAATCCGGACCTGTTCGACGGCATCATCGCCCGCGCGCCTGCCTACAACTGGGTCGGCTTCATGGGCGCCTTCAATCGCAATGCCAAGGCCCTCGCCGCTCCGGGCGGCATGCTGGGCGCGCCAAAGATCGATTTGCTCGCCAAGGCGGTGCGGGATGCCTGCGACGCGCAGGATGGCATCGCGGACGGCGTCGTTTCCAATCCGCGGTCGTGCAGCTTCGATCCGGCGGTGCTTCGCTGTGCCGGCGGCACGGATGGCGGCGACGCCTGCCTGTCGGACGCGCAGCTGGCGGCCGTGCAATCGTGGACATCGCCCGCGGTGTGGGCCAACGGCGCCTATTCCAATGCCGGCTGGGCGCTGAGCGGCAACGAGGACGATCCGGGAGCCTGGGGCGCCTGGCTGACCGGGAACGGCAACCTGAACGTGGCGCTGCAGTTCCTGTTTCAGGACACGACGGTCAAGAACTATCTGGCGCGCGACCGCTCGCAGAACTCGCTGTCCTATACGTGGGACAGCAACGTCGCCGCGCTGGCCAATCTGTCGAACCTCAACGACGCAACCAACACCGACCTGCGGCCATTGAGGAACAGCAACGCCAAGCTGATCCTCTGGCATGGCACCAACGACGCCGCGCTGAGCTTCAAGGCCACCAACGCCTATTACGAGGGGATGGTCGCCGCGGTCGGCGGGCAGGCATCGGCCGACGAGTTCGTGCGCTACTACCTGGCACCGGGCGTCAATCATTGCGCCGGCGGCCCGGGTGCGGACCAGACCGACCTGCTGACGGCGCTCGATACCTGGGTCACCAAAGGCTCCGCGCCGGGTACGCTGACGGCGACGAAGGAGAACAACGGCGCGACCGCGTTCTCGCGTCCGCTGTGCCGCTATCCGCAGTATCCGCGTTATACGGGACCGGCCAACGACGCGGCCGCGGCGGCGCAGGCGTCGAATTACACGTGTACAGCGCCGTAAACGTGCTTCGGCGCCTGCGCGCTGGACGACTTGCTCCCCTCTCCCGCGCGGCGGGAGAGGGGTTGGGGGAGAGGGGGCCCGCAGGAGCGATATCGCGAATACGACCGCCGCTGGCCCCCCCCCCCCCCCCCCCCCC
>NZ_AMPR02000074.1:0-10680 GCF_000307735.3 Cupriavidus sp. HPC(L)
CGAACGGGGGCCCGGCTGGGCGCCGGCGCAGGCCGGCAAGTCGCGGTCGGGCGCGGGAACCGGCTGCCTCCGCCGGCCCGACCGGCTGGCTTTACTTGCGATTGAGCAGCAGGCCGATCAGCAGACCGGCGCCGGCGGCGATGCCGACCGCGCGCCAGGGGTGGTCATGTACGTAGTCGTCGGTGGCCCGGGCCGCGGCCTTGCTCTTGGTGACGACGGCGTCCTGCAGGTCCTGCGCTTTTTCCTTGGCTTGCTTCAGCAGGCCCATGCCACGCTCGCGCAGTTCGGCGGCCTTCTCGCCGGTGGTCGAGGCGGCTTGCTTGAGCAGCTCCTCGGCATCGGACAGGACGGTTTTGACATCGCTCATCAGTTTCTCCTGGTTGCGGGCGGTTGTTTCGGATAGTTGCATGTTGGCCTTCCTCGCTCTCGTAGGGTGTCTTCGCCTTGCTGCGGTCCAAGCATTTCCTAGGATATGCGGCGCTCAGCAATGGTTTCAAGACAGCGAGTCCTACAAGTCATGTAGGACATCGGCGCAGCGCGATGCAAACCTTAGTGGTTTTGCTCGGCCGGCACGCCGTCAGGCGTCGCGCGCCCGTCCGGCGCGTCCCGATCGCGAGGTGGCGGCGGGTTTCGGCGTCACGCGGAAGTCTTCGACGATTGATTCGGCAAATGACTTCGCGTGATGTTGTAGTGACTTTATATTTGTTTGTGTCTCACCGCAATCGGAATAGACTGGTCTGAGTGCGGGCGCTGGCTTGCCCGGAGGCAAGCATCATTGGACAGACCACTGACGACTGACAGGCAAGGAGGCAAACCATGGCACTGAGGCTAGGCGACATTGCGCCGGACTTCGAACAGGATTCCAGCGAAGGCCGCATCCGCTTTCACGAATGGCTAGGCGACAGCTGGGGCGTGCTGTTCTCCCATCCGGCGGATTTCACGCCGGTCTGCACGACCGAACTGGGCCTGACGGCCAAGCTCAAGGACGAGTTTGCCAAGCGCAACGTCAAGGCGATCGCGCTGTCGGTGGACCCGGTCGAGTCGCACCTGGGCTGGATCCAGGACATCAACGACACGCAGGGCTGCCAGGTCAATTTCCCGATCCTGGCCGACGCCGACCGCAAGGTGTCCGAGCTCTACGACATGATCCATCCGAACGCCAACGAGACGCTGACCGTGCGCTCGCTGTTCGTGATCGATCCGAACAAGAAGGTGCGGCTGATCATTACCTATCCGGCCAGCACCGGCCGCAACTTCAACGAGATCCTGCGCGTCATCGATTCGCTGCAGCTGACCGACAAGCACAGCGTGGCGACGCCGGGCAACTGGCAGCAGGGCGAGGACGTGGTGATCGTGCCGTCGTTGAAGGACGAAGAGGTGATCAAGCAGAAGTTCCCGAAGGGCTACAAGGCGATTCGCCCGTACCTGCGGATGACGCCGCAGCCGGACAAGCAGCAATAAGTGTCCCGGGAACGGAGACAGAAACAGAAACGGTAACGGAAAGAGAAACGAAAACGCCGCCCGGGTCCGCGTGGTGCAAGCGGGCCGAGGCGGCGGCAACGGTGTCGTACCGACGGGTTCGCCCGTCGTCTCCTTGGTAGTGTGCTTTGGCCCGGCGACAGCCGGGCCTTTTTATTGGGCCGTGCGTGCTGGGCCGTGCGTGCGTGCGCGGCCCGGTTCAGCGCAAGGCCGCTCAGAAGAAGGCCTGGATGCCGGTCTGCGCGCGGCCCAGGATCAGCGCGTGGATGTCGTGCGTGCCTTCGTAGGTGTTGACCACCTCGAGGTTGACCACATGGCGGATCACGCCGAACTCGTCCGAGATGCCGTTGCCGCCGAGCATGTCGCGCGCCACGCGGGCGATGTCGAGCGACTTGCCGCACGAATTGCGCTTCATGATCGAGGTGATCTCGACCGCCGCGGTGCCCTCGTCCTTCATCCGGCCCAGGCGCAGGCAGCCCTGCAGGCCCAGCGTGATTTCCGTCTGCATGTCGGCCAGCTTCTTCTGCACCAGCTGGGTCGCGGCCAGCGGGCGGCCGAACTGCTTGCGGTCCAGCGTGTACTGGCGCGCGGTATGCCAGCAGAATTCGGCGGCGCCCAGCGCGCCCCAGGCGATGCCGTAACGGGCCGAGTTCAGGCAGGTGAACGGACCCTTCAGGCCGCTGACGCCCGGCATCAGGTTCTCTTCCGGCACGAACACCTGGTCCATCACGATTTCGCCGGTGATCGAGGTACGCAGGCCGACCTTGCCGTGGATCGCCGGCGCGCTCAGGCCCTTCCAGCCTTTTTCGAGGATGAAGCCGCGGATGGCCTCCTTGCCGTCCTCGCCCATCAGCTTGGCCCACACGACGAACACGTCGGCGATCGGCGAGTTGGTGATCCACATCTTGGCGCCGCTCAGCTCGTAGCCGCCGTCCACCTTCTTCGCGCGCGTCACCATCGAGCCCGGGTCGGAGCCGTGGTTGGGTTCGGTCAGGCCGAAGCAGCCGATCCATTCGCCGGTGGCCAGCTTGGGCAGGTACTTCTGCTTCTGCGCCTCGCTGCCGAATTCGTAGATCGGCACCATCACCAGCGACGACTGCACGCTCATCATCGAGCGATAGCCCGAATCGACGCGCTCGACCTCGCGGGCGATCAGGCCGTAGCTGACGTAGTTCAGCCCCGGGCCGCCGTACTGCTCGGGAATGGTCGGGCCGAGCAGGCCGAGCTCGCCCATCTCGCGGAAGATGGTCGCGTCGGTCTTTTCATGCCGGAACGACTCCAGCACGCGCGGCATCAGCTTGTCCTGGCAGTAGGCCGCGGCGGCGTCGCGCACCATGCGCTCGTCGGCGGTCAGTTGCTGGTCGAGCAGCAGCGGGTCGGCCCAGTGGAATTCGGCGTTGGCGGCCATCGAGGTCTCCTTCGGTAGAGCGGTAAACGCGGGTCAGCGTGATTGAACTTGAAATGGAACGTGGAAATCGGCGCGGCGGACCGGCTGGCGGCGTGCCGCCGGTCTTGTTTTGAGGTTCCGCATTGCGGAACCATGTTCCGATGCGTTAGTATAGCGCAAAGCGTCCGGCCGGCAACAGCCATGTCCTGCCGTCGCGACACGTCCCGAAACGTCCCGACTTTCCTTTCACCGCATCTCAACGCCTTCGACTGAGGAGCCCGCCGTGGCCAACTCCGACGTGCTTTCTGCCGCCGCCCCCGCCGCCCCCGAGGCCAAGCCCGACCGTGCGGCGCGCGAGAGCGATCCGAACTTCGTCA
Organism: Cupriavidus sp. HPC(L); assembly: GCF_000307735.3. NCBI lineage: Bacteria > Pseudomonadati > Pseudomonadota > Betaproteobacteria > Burkholderiales > Burkholderiaceae > Cupriavidus > Cupriavidus sp. HPC(L). The sequence goes on from NZ_AMPR02000074.1 coordinate 3,244, forward strand.
CCGCGCTGGCCCGTGGCCTGGAGCTGCTGCGGTGCTTTCGCACCGGCGAGTCGATGCTGGGCAACCAGGACTTCGTACGCCGTACCGGCCTGCCGAAGGCGACCGTCAGCCGCCTGGCCGGCACGCTGGTGCAACTGGGGTATCTGCGCTACGACGAGAGCCTGGGCAAGTACGCGCTGGACGCCGGCGTGCTGGCGCTCGGATTTGCCTACCTGTCGGCCTCCGGCGTGGTAGCGCTGGCGCGGCCCCATATGCTGGCGTTCGCGCAGACGCATGGCGTGTCGGTGTCGCTTGGCAAGCGCGAGCGGCTGGAGGTCATCTATCTGGAGTCGATCCGCAACGATGCCGGCTCGATGCTGGGGCTCGGCGTCGGATCGCGGCTGTCGCTGGTATCAAGCTCGATGGGGCGCGCCTATCTGGCGGCGCTGCCCGGCCCGAAGCGCGAACGCCTGCTGGCCGAATTCGCGCAGGCCTATCCCGAGCAATGGAAGGCGCAGCAGGCGCCGATGCGGGCGGCGGTGGCGGAGGCCGAGCAGCGCGGCTACGCGGCCTCGTTCCGCGACTGGCACCCGGCGATCCACGCCTGCGCGGTGGCATTCCGGCCGATCGGCGAGAAGGACATCCACATGCTTAGCTGCAGCGCGTCGTATGGCAGCGTCGACGAAGCGACGTTCCACCAGACGCTGGCGCCCGCGCTGCGCGCGCTGGCGGCGCGGCTGTCGGAAGGGGCGGGCGGGGCCACGCGCTGAGGGCAGCCGTTCGAGACGCTGAAAGCATCCGAACAACCGGGATGTCGTTACCGCGAAAGCGGGAATCCAGTGTCTTTGAAAGTCAGTGTCTTTGAAAGTCGCTGGGTCCCCGCCTCCGCGGGGACGACTGGTGTTCTGGATTCACGCACCGGTCACAGGTCGGTACGCAGCTTCCACAGTTCGGGGAACAGCACGATGTCGAGCATCTTGCGCAGATAGCCGACGCCCTCGGTGCCGCCGGTGCCGCGCTTGAAGCCGATCACGCGTTCGACCGTGGTGACATGGCGGAAGCGCCATTGGCGGAACGCATCCTCCAGATCGACGAACTTCTCGCCGAGCTCGTACAGCTCCCAGTGCGCCTCGGGCTGGCGATAGACCTCCAGCCACGCCGCCTCGACCGAGGCGTTGTAGCCGGCCGGCTCGGTCCAGTCGCGCTCGAGACAGGCCGCATCGATCGGAAAGCCGCGCCGCGCCATCAGCCGGATCGCCTCGTCGTACAACGACGGCGTGCGCAGCGCCTGCTCGACCAGCGCATGGTGCTGCGGGCGGTGCGCATGCGGGCGCAGCATTGCCGCGTTCTTGTTGCCGAGGATGAATTCGATCTCGCGGTACTGGAACGACTGGAAGCCGGACGACATCCCCAGATAGGGCCGCATCGCCGAATACTCCGGCGGCGTCATCGTCGCCAGCACGTTCCAGGCCTGCACCAGCTGGTCCATGATGCGCGACACCCGCGTCAGCATCTTGAACGCCGGCGGCAGGTCGTCGCGCCGCACCGCCTCGCGCGCGGCGCGCAGCTCATGCAGCATCAGCTTCATCCACAGCTCGGTGGTCTGATGCTGGACGATGAACAGCATCTCGTTGTGATCGGGCGACAGCGGATGCTGGGCGTTCAGGATCTGGTCCAGCGCCAGATAGTCGCCGTAGCTCATCTGCTGGCGCATGTCGAGCTGGGCGCCGTGCCAATCGCCCTCGCCGGAAGGCTCGCCGGAGCGGGGCGCCGCGCCGGACATCGGGCAGCCGCCGTGTCCGGCCCTGGTGTTATCGGATTGCATGGTCATCTCGTTCGCTCGCTGCTCAGGTCACCGCCGTGCGCGTCTGGAAGCGCGCCGCTTCGTAGGCACCGCTGTCGAGCACGTCGCGCAGCACCTCCACCGCATCCCAGACGTCCGCAAAACCAGTGTAGAGCGGCGTGAAGCCGAAGCGGATGATCTGCGGCTCGCGGTAGTCGCCGATCACGCCGCGCTCGATCAGCGCCTGCATCACGGCATAGCCCTGCGGATGGGCGAAGCTGACCTGGCTGCCGCGGCGCGCGTGCTCGCGCGGCGTGACCAGCGTCAGCGGATGGTGGCCGCAGCGCGCTTCCACCAGCGCGATGAACAGGTCGGTCAGCTGCAGCGACTTGGCGCGCAGCGCCTGCATGTCGGTGCGGGCGAAGATCTCCAGCCCGCATTCGACCATCGCCAGCGAGGTCATCGGCTGCGTGCCGCACAGGAAGCGCGAGACGCCGCTGCGCGGGCGATAGTCGGGCTCCATCGCGAACGGCGCGGCGTGGCCCCACCAGCCCGACAGCGGCTGCCAGAACGCGTCGCGCAGCGCCGGCGCGACCCACAGGAACGCTGGCGAACCGGGGCCGCCGTTCAGGTACTTGTAGGTGCAGCCGACCGCGTAGTCGGCGCCGGACTCGCGCAGCGCGACCGGCACCGCGCCGGCCGAATGCGCCAGGTCCCAGACCGTCAGCGCGCCGCGCGCATGCGCCAGCTCGGTCAGCGCCGCCATGTCCAGCATCTCGCCGGTCTTGTAGTTGACGTGGGTCAGCATCAGCACCGCGGTATCGTCGCGCACCGCGGCGTCGATCTCGTCGGGGCTGTCGACCGGTCGCAGCGAATAGCCTTGCTGCAGCAGATCGGCCAGGCCCTGGGCGATATACAGATCGGTCGGGAAGTTGCTGCGCTCGGAGACGATGACCTTGCGGCCCGGCGCGCGCAGGCCCTGCACGCGCAGCGCGGCAGCCAGCACCTTGAACAGGTTGACCGAGGTGGTGTCGGTGACGACGACCTCGTCCGGGCCGGCGCCGACCAGCGGGGCCAGCAGATTGCCCAGGCGCTGCGGCAGCTCGAACCAGCCGGCGGTATTCCAGCTGCGGATCAGGCCTTCGCCCCATTCCTGCTCGACCACCTGGGCGGCGCGGGCCGAGGCCGCGCGCGGGCGGGCGCCCAGCGAATTGCCGTCCAGATAGATCACGCCGTCGGGCAGCGCGAAGGCGTCGCGCAGCGGGCGCAAGGGGTCTTGCCGGTCCAGCGACAGCCAGTGCTCGCGGGTAGTTGCGGTCATGGGTTCCTTGATGAGGGTTGTCGATCGCCGTCGGGGGCGATCGCTGTCAATGCCGGGATGCCGGGCCGGTCGCCGCTCAGCCCAGGCTGCGCAGCACCGCCCGCACCGGGCTCGCGTCGAGTCCGGCAAAGCGCAGCGGCAGCGCGATCAGTTCGTAGTCGCCGGGCGCGACGGCGTCGAGCACCAGTCCTTCGAGAATCGCCATCCGATGCCGGCGCACCATCCGATGCGCGTCCATGGTCTTGGACTGCTGCGGGTCGAGCGACGGTGTGTCGATGCCGATCAGCCGCACGCCGTGTTCGGCCAGCAGCGCGATCGTTTCCGGCGCCACCGCGCAGAAGTCGGGGTCCCATTCGGCCAGCGGCGCGCTGCGGTAGGTCCGCAGCAGCACGCGCGGCGGTGCGCCCGCCAGCGCGCCCGCGACCTGCTCCGGCCGGACCAGCGGCGCGGCGCCGATGCAATGGATCACGCGGCACGGGCCCAGGTACGGGTCCAGATCGACCTCGCCGATCGGCGCGCCGTCGGCCGCGTAGTGCAGCGGCGCGTCGGCATGCGCGCCGGTGTGCGGCGATAGCGTGATGCGGCCGACATTGACTGGGCAGTGCTCGTCCATCTGCCAGGCAGCTTGCTGCTGGAACGGCGTGTCGCCCGGCCATACCGGCGTCGCCGGCGACAGCGGCGGGCTGATGTCCCACAGGCTGCGCGCCGTGGGCGAGGGCGAGGAAGCGGAAAAACCGTCGGACATGGGGCTGGCGCCTCGGCGCGGGGATGGAAGGAATACGGCAGCGGTTCGCGGCAGTGATTCGCTGCCACTCGGCGGTCGCGCCGCTCCCGGCATGATAGTCAAGATTTCGGGAAAGAGGCTTGCTATTTCAACAGCCGACGCACCCATATTTCGAATAGAATTCGAATTATCGGCTGTTCATCGAAAGAATCTTCGACATGACCCTCGACCCCATCGATCTGCGCATCCTGACCTGCCTGCAACAGAACGGCCGCATCAGCAATCAGGACCTGGCCGAGCGCGTGGCGCTGTCGCCGTCGGCCTGCCTGCGGCGGGTGCGGCTGCTGGAAGAAAGTGGCGTGATTGGCGGCTATCGCGCCTGGTTCGACGCCGAGCGGCTGGGGCTGGAGCTGGAGGCGATCGTGCAGGTGTCGATGCGGCCGGCGGTCGAGGGATGGCACGACACCTTCAACGCGGCGGTGCAGTCGTGGCCCGAGGTGCTGTCGGCCTATGTGATCACCGGGGACAGCAACTACATCCTGCGCGTGCAGGCGCGCAACCTGAAGCACTACTCCGACTTCATCGTGAACCGGCTCTATCGGACGCCGGGCGTGATGGATATCCGCTCGAACATCGTGCTGCAGCGGATCAAGACCGAGGGTTCGCCGTTGGCGCTGGTGCAGCCCGGCGCGCCGGGCTAGCAGGCGGCCGGCGAGGAGAGCGCCGCCTGCCTGGCGCTGCCTACCGCCGCGCGTGCAGCGCGATCAGCCGGCGCAGCGTTTCCTTCAGCTGGTCGCCCTGGCTGGCGCCGAACGCGGCCAGTACCTGGGCCTCGTGTTCGGCCGCCTGGACCAGCAGCGGCCGGGCCCGTTCGCGGCCGCGCTCGGTGATCGACACCAGCGCCTGGCGCCGATCGGGTGCGCCTTCGCGGCGTCGCTCGACCAGGCCGTCCGCGGTCATGCGGTCCAGCAGCTTGGTCAGCGTGGGCTGCTTGGTCAGCGTGATATCGGCCAGCGCGCCGACCGTGCAGACGTCGCGGTCGGCCAGCGTCGCCAGCACGCGCCACTCCGGCACGCTCAGGCCCGCCGCCTCGACCTTGCGGTGGAATTCCCCCGATACCAGATGGCTGGCGCGCGCCAGCAGATAGGGCAGATATCCGTCGACGAAGGGCATGGTCACGTTGGGCCGGCCTCGTGGAGAAGCGCGCGCGTTCAGTCGCGCAGCGGGCTGGTGGTGGAGAACTCGCCGCCCTGGAACACCAGCGGCAGGCCGCCGCTGCCATGGATGCCGCAGCGCTCGACCTCGCCGACGAAGATCACGTGGTCGCCCTCGTCGTAGCGGCTGCGGTTGTGGCATTCGAACCAGGCCAGCGCATTGGCCAGAATCGGCAGGCCGGTCGCCGACAACCGGTAGTCGACGCCGGCGAAGCGGTCGCCCTTGAGCGTGGCGAAGCGCTGGCACAGGTCCAGCTGCGTCGCGGCCAGCACGTTGATGATGTAGTGCGAGCCGCCGCGAAACATCGGCAGGCTGTTGGCGCGGGTCGCCATGCTCCACAGCACCAGCGGCGGATCGAGCGAGACCGAATTGAACGAGCTGGCGGTGATGCCGACGAACGGCGGATCGGCCGGCGATTCGCGCATCGCGCGCGTGGTGATGACCGTCACTCCGGTGGCGAACTGCGACAGCGCGCGGCGGAAATGCATCGCGTCGAAGTCCGGCGCGGCGGCTTGGCCGTAAGGCGTCGGGTCCCCGTCAGGCGGGTTGGCGTCGGGAAATCCCATAGGTCGGGTACCGCTGATTTCCATGAAATTTCATATATTATTTGCCGCAGAACGCAGAATCACAAGCGAAGAAACACAAGCGAAGAAACCCCAGCGAAGAAACACAAGCAATCCAATCGGGGCGCGGAATCGCAAACGGCAAGGCGGGACTTTGCTGCGATGCCGCGGAACGCACCGAGGGGCGGGGCCCGGTCCCAATCAGCAGCAGAAGCAGCAGAGGAGGAGCGTCATGCTCGTCGAGCAGATCGAACACCGCTGGCTGGCGGCCTTCCGGCGGACGCTGGAACTGTGCGCGCTTTCCGCGGGTGAAGTTGTCGGCATTGTATCGGAGTCGCAATCCCGACAAGTCATCGTGGACTTGGCCGAGCTGGCCGTGCAGGCGCTGGGCGCGACGCCGATCCGTGTGCGCGTGCCGACCCCGGCGCTGCAGGCGCCGGCGCCAGTGCGCTCGACCGGCGCCAGCGACGCGCTGCAGCAGCTGGAGCCGGTGATCGCGGCGCTGTCGCGCTGCCATCTGGTCCTGGACTGCACCGTCGAAGGCCTGCTGCACGCGCCGGAACTGCCGCGGATCCTGCGGGGCGCCGACGGCGTCGTGCCGCGGCTGCTGATGATCAGCAACGAACATCCCGAGATCCTCGAACGCTGCGTGCCCGATCCCGAACTGGAGACCGGCGTGCGCGCGGCGATGCGGCGGCTGCGCGGTGCATCCGAGATGCGCGTGAGCTCCGGCGCCGGCACGGACCTGCGCATCGGCCTGGCCGGCGCGCGCGTGGGCGGAGTCTGGGGCTATTGCAACAAGCCGGGCCAGGTCGCGCACTGGCCGGGCGGGCTGTGCCTGGCGTTCCCCGCCACCGGGCAGGTCAACGGCACGCTGGTGCTGGCGCCGGGCGACGTCAACCTGACCTTCAAGACCTATCTGCGCGACACCGTGGTCTGCCATGTCGAGCACGACTACATCGTCGGCATCGAGGGCAACGGCGTCGATGCCGACATGATGCGCGGCTACTACGCGGCCTGGGCCGACAAGGAGGGCACGCGCGCCGCCTACGCGGTCTCGCATGTCGGCTGGGGCATGAACCCGCAGGCGCGCTGGGACGCGCTGACCTTCTACGACCGGCGCGATTGCAACGGAACCGAGCTGCGCGCGTTCGCCGGCAATTTCCTCTATTCCACCGGCGCCAACGAAGTGGCCGGCCGCCATACGCTCGGCCATTTCGATCTGCCGCTGCGCGGCTGCACGGTGACGCTCGATGGCGTAGCCGAGGTCGAGCAGGGCCGGCTGGCGGCCATGCCGGGGTGACCCGTCTATCCGCCGATTTGCCTACCCGTTCCAAGACAGGAGCTTCGATGTCCCAGCCTGACTCCCGCCGCGACGCCGATCGCGATGCCACGATCCGCCACGCCAACGGCATCGCCACGCTGGTCCGCGGCGACGGTCCCGTCGCGGTCGTGATGCTGCATGGCATCGGCGGCGGCAAGGCGGCGTGGCCCGCGCAGTTCGACGCGCTCGGCGACGCCGGCTATCGTGCGGTCGCCTGGGACATGCCCGGCTACGGCGACAGCGAGACGATAGCCCCGTACGACTTCGCCGGCCTCGCCGCCGCGCTGGCGCCGGTGCTGCAAGCGGAGCGCGATGCCGGCCGCCGCGTGGTGCTGCTCGGCCACAGCATGGGCGGCATGGTCGCGCAGCAAGCCTGTGCGGCGATGCCCGAGGCGATCGACGGCATGGTGCTGTCGGGCACCTCGCCGGCTTTCGGCAAGGCCGACGGCGACTGGCAGCGCGACTTCATCGCGGCCCGCACCGCGCCGCTCGACGCGGGCCGCACGATGGCCGAGATGGCGGCCGGCC